>CAQBKK010000039.1 GCA_948760655.1 uncultured Bacilli bacterium
AAAGAATGATAAACGATTTAAATATTTAAAAAAGAAAAATGGAGGAGTTTCTTCTGCTAGAAATTATGGATTAGCAAAAGTAAAATATGAATATATTTGTTTTATTGATGGTGATGATTATCTAGATAAAAAATATCTAGAAGTATTACTAAATGCGATAGAGTCAGGTGACTATGATTTCTCAATTTGCAACATAAAAAGAATATATAAAGATAAAACTACGCATAATGCTATTGATGATCAAATAGTAAAAGAATGTAGATATCCAGCATTATGGAATAAAATGTGCAAAAGATCTTTATTTACAAAATACAATTTGAAATTTGTAGAAAATGTATGGTATGAAGATTTAGCAATGGGAGTAGAGATTTATTTAGCCTCTAATAACTATATCACAACAAATGCTTATATCTATAATTATATACAACATGAAAATTCCTTAGTTAAAGTAAGTGATAATCGCATTTTTGATATATATAAGATAATGGAAGAGATAGAAAATTTTGCAAAATCAAATAATCTTTATGAAGAAAAGATTGTAACAATAGAATTTGTTCATATATATCATGTACTAGTTGGTACCATTTATAGAGCCAGTTTTCATAAACAATTTTCTATGAAGATGATAAAAGAAATATATGATTATGTGAAACAAAACTATCCAACATGGTATAAAAATGAATATATAAAGAATTTACCATTTTTTTTTAAGGTATATTTAAAATGTCTAAAGTATCATTTCTTTTGGTTAATATTTATTATGTTAAAACTCTTTAATAAAAAAATAAATTTATAAAGTAGGTGCAGTATGAAAAAAAAAGATGTCAAGGATTTTTTATGGAGTACAATAGGATCAGTAGTTTTTGGATTTATTTCGCTATTTTTTTTGATTATTACTACTCGTGTTAATGGTTTAGAGATAGCAGGAGCTTTTACGTATGCTTTTGCAAATGCTTGTGTTTTTTGGACGATTGGTTCCTATAGTGGAAAAGCATTTCAAATAACAGAGATAAATGACGAATATTCTGATAGTGACTTTTTATATAACAAGTTAACAACTTGTATAATTATGATTGTTATTGCTTTTCTTTTTTGTTTCATTACAAGACCTAGTTTGTTAAAAGTAGAATTAATTATCATACTTACTTTATTTAGAAGTGTAGATGCTTTTATCGATTCCATTCATTGTATTATACAAAGAAATGGTGAATTACATAAAGTCGGAAAATCAATGTTTTTAAGAACAATTATGATTATTCTTACATTTTTTATAGTTGATAAATTATTCAATAATGTAGTTTATGCTAGTTTAGCTATTTTAATTGTTAATGTTGTATATTGTTTGTTTGTTGATTTTTATTTAATTAAAAATAAATTTGAAAAACGAAAATATAATAAAAAAATCAATGTGTCATTACTAAAAGCAGGATTTGCTGTATGTTTGTATTCCTTTTTAGCAATCTATATTTCTAATGCTTCTAAATATGCAATTAATTCTTTTTCCACCGATGATATACAAGCGTTGTTTGGCATTATTATTTTACCAGCATCCTTTTTAGCATTATTTTCTCAATATTTAGTACAACCATTTTTAAATGATATTACAAAAAAAGTAAAAGAAAAAGATAAAAAAGGATTAATTAAAAAAATTTTAATAATTGGTTCTTTTATTGTTGGAATAGGTATATTTGCTATTTTGGGTTGTTATTTACTAGGAATACCAGTTCTTGAATTTATTTACGGAGTAACTTTAAAAGCTGAATTAAAGAATTTACTTATTATTTTAATAGGTTCTTTATTTTATTCTTTGGCGATTTTATTTTCTACCATTTTTATTGCTTTAAGAAAAACAGGAACACAATTGGTATTATTAATACTAACTGCCATTTTTACTTTCTTTACTTCAAAATATTTAACACTTCATTATGGAATTGATGGTGCGACTTATGCTTATGTACTTGCTATGGCTGTAGAATTTATATTGCATTTGCTAGTACTATTTATATCTTTAAAAAGAAAGAAAGAAACAATAATGATTCGTCTTATGGGTGGCTTAGGAAATCAAATGTTTCAGTATGCGACCTTAAGAACCCAAATGATAAAATATAAACAAGATGGAATCATCTCTTTAAAAGGAATTACGAATAAAACACACAATGTATATTGTTTAAACCATTTTAATATTGATAAAAATATTACAATTGTGAACAAAGAAAGTATAAAATCAAAACTAAATTATTTATTTTATGGATTTTATTGTGTATTTTTAGTAAAAAGAAAAAATGGCTTTAAAATCATTCAGAAAATACAACCTTTATTAAATAAAATAGGTATGTATTGTGTACCAGATGGATTTGTAGAGTTATCTAAAAGTAACACTACTAATAATGTAATGGTAGGGTATTATCAATCTTTACATTATTTTAATGAATATAAAGATGTTATAAAAAAAGAATTGAAAGTAGTAGATCCTATTTTAGATAAAAATAAAAATCTTTTAGCAGAAATCGAAAAAAATAATTCAATATGCGTTCATATTCGTAGAGGAGATTTTGTAGGAACAAATCATCAAATCTGTGATGAAGCCTACTACTTGAAAGCAGAATCTATTATAAGAGAAAAAGTGAAAAATCCTAAATTTTATATTTTTTCTGATGATTTAGAATGGGTGAAAGAACATATTAGATTTACAAGTAAAGTTTATTATGTAGAAGGAAATAATAATTATGAGGATTTAAGACTTATGTATAGTTGTAAACATTTTATTATTTCAAATTCTTCTTTTAGTTGGTGGGCACAATATTTAACAGATAATGAAAAAAGAATAACCATAGCACCTAAAAAATGGTTTCAAAATGAAAATCAAAAAGTTGATATTTATGAAGATGATTGGATAAAGATATAAAAGAGGAAAGAGGTAAGATTAATGAGAAAGTATATAAAAACCAACTTATCAACAATACTATTCTCTTTTTTCTTTGCCCTTGTACTTTTATTAGACACAAAATTAACTTTTAATGGAGAAAGTATTTCTGCATTTACTAATGTCATGTGGGGGTCTTTTTCCTTTAGCGATATTCTATGGTTTTGTTTTTTCTTTTGTATCACTTATATTCTTTTAACAAACATTGTAAAGTTTTATAATAAAGTACCTGTAAAGGATGTAAATAAAAAGAAACTACCTATATTCAAGATTTCTTTCTGTGTTTTAGTAATTGCTTGGCTACCATACTTATTAACATACTTTCCAGGTGGTGTTTATTACGACACATTTGCATCTATTAAACAAGTAGAAAATGGTTTAAGTGGTCTTACCAATCATAATCCAGTACTTTACACACTGATTTTAAAGTTATTCATAACATTAGGAGAGATTACTCATGTCGGTTTAAAAGGAGGATTATTTTATTTTTTAGTTGTTCAGTACATAACTTGTGCTCTTATCCTTTCTTATGCAGTAAAAGTCATTTATAAGAAACAAATTTCAAAATGGTACGCGTATGGAACGCTCTTATTCTTCGCATTATTTTCCCTTGTGCCTTTTTATGTCATCTCAATATGGAAAGATACACCTTTTTCCTTTGTCTTATTTTTATTTATTACATTTTTATTAGATAAAGGATTTTATTTTGTAAATAAGAAAAAAGATTTCCTTTGCTACTTGTTACTAGCACTTCTTATCTGCTTTCTAAGAAATAATGGAATACTTATTCTACTAGGAATGACTTTTCTTATTTTCTTAGACAACAAAAATAAAAAATTTTTACTATCCAGTGGGGGACTCTTACTAATAGTCCTATTCATACAAGGTCCTGTATATTCTCATTTTAATATGAATGGCAGTACATTTTTAGAAGCAAGTGCTATACCTTTTCAACAAATCACTTATTCAATAAGAGAGGGGATAGAACTAGATGAGGCAGACTACAACTTTATAAAATCAGTTATGCCTTTAGGAACGTTAAAGGGTGCTTATACCTCAGTGAATTTTGATACAATTAAATTTCATCAGTCATTTAATTCGTACGCATTCAGTAGTGGAAAAAAAGAATTTCTAAGGCTTTGGTTGAAACTACTTCCCAAAAATTTTAGTAATTATGTAGAGGCTTATTTATTACAAACCCTAGGATTTTGGGACTATCTAAGAGGAAACGATACCGCGTATATACAAAATACGATTTGGGAAAACGATTATCATTTAGAACAAACGGACTTAATCGAAAAGGTAAGTGGTATCTCTTTAAAAAAAGTATTGGAACCAAAAGTATATTTATCATCAGCACTTTTTGTATGGGTGTCATTTCTATCTATGATTTTAGTGGTGCAAAAAAAGAAATACAAACATTTACTCTATTATGCCCCCTGTATAGTATTATGGGTATCTATTATGATAGGAACACCGATTGCTTTTAGTTTGCGGTATGTATATGTATTTGTCCTTTTCCTACCATTTAGTTTTATTATTCCTTTACTATCTGAGTCAGAAAGAAAATAAAAAACAAAAAACGACAAATCATTTCGTTTGTCTTTGTTAGTATAACTTCCTAACTTTAGGAGGTTTTTTATTTTGAATGAAGTAGAAGAGTTAGTAAAAATAGAAGATATGATTTATGAGGTCAAAGGTCGTCAAGTTATGTTGGATAGTGATCTTGCTAAATTGTATCAATGTAAAAATGGAACAAAGGAAATTAATCAAGCTGTAAAAAATAATTTGGAAAAGTTTCCAGAGCGATTTTCATGGAAATTATCTATAGAAGAAGTTCAAGAAATTTTGGGAAGGTATAAAAATCCACGTGTGTTTACAGAACAAGGAGTAGCAATGCTTGTAACCATATTAAAATCCAAAATTGCAACCAATATCAGTATTCAAATTATGGATGTTTTTGTAGCTATGAGAAAATACATAGCCAATAACAATTATGGGGAACGTTTAAATTATATAGAAACAAAAGTAATAGAACACGATGCTAAATTTGATCAAGTATTTTCCAAATTAGAAAATGAAAAGAATACCCATATTTTCTTTAAAGGGCAAATTTTTGATACTTACTCTTTATTGGTAAATCTATTAAATAAAGCCAAAGAAGAAATCATGATTATTGATAATTATATCGATAAAAATTTACTGGCAATCCTTTCCAAAATAGATTTACCTATATTTGTTATTACTAATCGTATTTCCAAGTTGGATATAGAAAAATACCAAAAACAATATACCAATGTTTTTATAACAATTAGTAAAATATTCCATGACCGTTTCATCATTTTAGACAAACAAATCCTAATCATTGTGGCGCTTCTTTTAAAGATTTAGGAAAAAAGTGTTTTGCAAAGAAGATAAAGAGTATTTACAAGAAATTTTAAATCGCGCTATATAAAAAATAAACACATTTTTAATAGACATGATATAATGAGAAAGCACGTTAAAAATAAAATAGAAGTAAAGAGGTTTTCGTATGACAGAACGTTTTCAAAAAATAAAAATAGCAAGTATTTTAGGAATTCTTGGGAATTTTTTTCTAATGATTTTGAAAGGGAGTATTGGACTATTTACCAAAAGTCAAGCTATGATTGCAGATGCGTTCAACTCAACAAGTGATGTATTTTCTTCTTTTATGACTTTTTTGGGGAATAAAATTGCTAGTAAACCAAAAGATGAAGACCATAACTTAGGACACGGAAAAGCAGAGTATATTTATTCTATGCTCATTAGTATAGCCATGTTTTTACTGGCAGTACAGTCTTTTTGGGAGTCTTTGCAGTCTTTACTTCTAAAAAGGGAGTTTGTTTTTTCTAAATGGTTAGTCGTTGTTTGTTTGCTTACTATTTTCATTAAGATTTGTTTGTATTTTTATACTCATAGATTGGCAAAACAATATAAAAATATTTTGCTTTCTGCTAATGCAAAAGACCATAGAAATGATTGTGTGATTACTTTAGCAAATTTGATTTCCTGTATTTTTAGTTATTATCATATTTATTTTGTTGATGGGGTAGTTGGGATATGTATTTCTTTATGGATTTTTTATACGGCGATACAGATTTATTTAGAAAGCTATAATGTTTTAATGGATAAAGCAATGGATTATTCTACCAAAGATAAGGTATTTGCTATTATTAAAAATTATCCTGAGATAGAAAAAGTTAATCATTTTAATGCTACTCCAGTTGGGTATAAATACCAAATCACATTTACTATATTTGTAGATGGGAACTTATCAACATTTAAGAGTCATGAAATAGCAGATAAGTTGGAAGATGAGATTGAAGAAAAAGTAGAGGAAGTTTACTTATCTGTGATTCATGTAAATCCAATGGAAATTAAGTCAAAATAAAAGATTCTATTTTTTTGTAGAATCTTTTTAAATACTTTTTGTTTGAGTATCCTCTTCATATAAGTCAATTGTTCCTTCAAATTTTTTTTGAATATTATTGGCTTCTTCTTCATTTTTTATTTCTGTTATTACACTTGTTTTGATATTGTGTATTTCGGTATTTAGGGCGATTAATCTAGTCATTATTGTATCGAGAGAGGATTCTAGTTGTATTTTAGATTTGGGATTTTTTGTTTTATCGTATTGTGTGTGTAGAGAAACCCATAAAATCATTAGTTGGTTTAGTTCTTTATTTAAACTTTTTAATTCATTTTCTAATTGTTCTTTTATATTCAAACTTTCCATATTTTCTCCTTTATTCTAGTTTTATTATAAATGGAAATAGAGAGATTATACAATGGTTATTTCCTTTATTTTACATAAATCTAAAAGAAATTCGTGTTATAATATAGAAAATACAAGGAGTGATACCATGAAAAAAGTTATGGATGCCAATAAAATGTGTTCTAGTATTGCCTATTTATTTAGTGAAGTAGCAGCTATTTATCCGATTACACCATCTAGTCCAATGGCTTCTAATATAGATTATTTAAATCATACAAATAAGCTTAATTTGTTAAATAAACATGTTCGATTAGTAGAAATGCAAAGTGAGGCTGGAGCTGCGGGAGCTATGCATGGTGCTTTAATTACAGGGTCTCTTGCTACAACGTTTACTGCTAGTCAGGGGTTACTTTTAATGTTACCTAATATGTATAAGATGGCAGGAGAAATGTTACCTGGTGTTATTCATGTTGCAAGTCGTACTATTGCCACTCATGCTCTTTCTATTTTTGGAGATCATAGTGATATGTATGCTACACGTGGAACTGGTTTTTGTATTTTGGCTTCTACAAATATTGAAGATGTTCGTGTAAATACTGCTGTTGCTCATTTGGCTTCGATGAAAGGAAGTTTACCTTTTTTACATTTTTTTGATGGATTTCGAACTAGCCATGAGTTACATGCTATAGAAGATATTTCTGATAATGAGTTTTTAAAGCTTATTTCTTATGCAGATATTCAAAACTATAAAGAAAGATGCTTAAATGTAGATAAACAAATTCAAAAAGGAATGGCTAGTAATGAAGATATTTATTTTCAAACTGTAGAGGCAAGAAATACCGCTTATTTGGAAATGCCAGATATCGTTTCTTCTTTTATGGAAGAAGTTAATAAAATTACACATACGCAGATAAAACCATTTAATTATTATGGAAGTAAAGACGCAGAACATATCCTTGTTGCTATGGGAAGTGTTGTAGATACTATTCGATTAGTGGTGGATGCCGAAAATAAAAAGGGAGCTAAACTTGGTGTTATTGAAGTGCATTTGTATCGTCCTTTTAGTAAAGAATATTTGTTAAATGTTTTGCCAAATAGTGTCAAAAGAATTGCTGTTCTTGATCGAACAAAAGAGGCTGGAAGTATAGGGGAACCTCTTTATTTGGATATTGTTTCTGCTTTGCAAGGTAGGGGAATAGAAATTGTTGGAGGAAGATATGGATTGTCTAGTAAGAATACCACTCCAGGAGATATTTACAGTGTATTTAAAATGTTGCAGTCTGAACTTGTCAATTCGTTTACAATAGGCATTGAAGATGATGTGACGCACTATAGTTTACCTAAAGAACAATATGAAGTAGATTTAGGAGCAAAAGAAATACAAATTTATGGTTTTGGTAGTGATGGTATGGTAAGTGCTAGCAAAGAAATTTTAAATTTGGTTTCTTCTAAATTAGAAAAATATGTAGATGGATATTTTTCTTATGATTCTAAAAAAAGTGGGGGAGTTACTGTTAGTAATTTGCGTATTAAAAATACAAATGTCTATGCTCCTTTTTATGTGACTCATCCAGATTTAGTTGTGGTTACAAAAGATGAGTATTTTCAAAAATTTCAAATGTTAGAAGGAATACGAAAAAATGGTATTTTACTTATTAATACTACAGATACTCATGCACTTGATAAAAAAATAAGTTTACATGATAAAGAAATTATAAAATCTAAAAACATCCAAGTTTATGTTGTAAATGCTTCTAAACTAGCAGCAGAACATTCTATTAAGGGAAAGATAAATAAGATTATGGAAGTTCTTATTTTGAATATATTAGGTATTTCTAATGCTACTTTATTGGTTCAGGAGGCTATTATGGAAACGTTTAAGACTAAAGGAGAAGACGTTATAAGAAATAATAAAGAGGCAGTTGGGAATGCTTTAGATAGTTTACAGCATATTACATTTACAGAAAATGGTTTTGTTTTTAAAGAACCTGAAACTTTATTTGAGAGTATTACTGCTCGTAAAGGAGATAATATTTCTGTAAGTGGTTTATTGGAAGTAAAAGACGGAACGTTTGTCGGAGGAACTTCTCGCTTGGAAAAACGTAAAATAGCTGATCAAGTGGTTAAGTGGATTCCAGAAAATTGTATTCAGTGTGGAATGTGTAGTTTTGTTTGTCCTCATGCAGTGATTCGTTCTTTTAAAACGAAAAATAAGGATGTTGGAAAAGCACTTTTTGGGAGTGATTCTTTTAATTATCTTGTGAGTATTAGTGAAGCAGATTGTACAAGCTGTGGTCTTTGTATTCGCGTTTGTCCTGGTATGAGGGGGGAAAAAGCTTTGGAATTTGGAACATTTGATTCTGAAAAACAGAAACAGAGTGATTATTATTTTAATGAATACCAGAATCCTGACTCTGATAAAAAAGATACTGTAAAGGATTTGAGTTTTGTGCGTCCTCTTTTTGAATTTTCTGGTGCTTGTGCGGGTTGTGGAGAAACATCTTATATTCGTATTTTGACACAATTATTTGGAAAACGATTAGTGATTGCTAATGCTACTGGATGTTCTTCTATTTATGGAGGGAGTGTTCCTTCTACACCTTATACTCTTTCTTGGGCGAATTCTTTGTTTGAAGATAATGCGGAGTTTGCGTTTGGAATGCATATTTCTTACGAACAAAAAAGAGAGCAAATTGTGTCTATTATGACAAAATCTATGAAATCTGTTTCGGAGGAAGTACAGGATGTATTTGCCACTTGGTTAGCGAATAAAAATGATTTTGCTATTACATATCCTTTAAAAGAAAAATTGAAGGGTTTAGAGATATCAAAAGATTTACAAGATTTGCTTGATTATATTCCAGCACGTACTGTTTGGGCGATTGGCGGAGATGGTTGGGCTTATGATATTGGTTTTGGAGGAATTGATCATGTGCTTTCTAGTGATGAAAATGTAAAAATTTTAGTTTTAGATACAGAGGTGTATTCCAATACTGGAGGACAAATGTCTAAGTCATCGAAAATAGGGCAAGTTGCAGAGTTTGCAGATTTTGGTAAGAGAAATGCAAAGAAAGATTTGTTTAAAATTGCTTTATCTTATCCAAATTGTTATGTGGCTAGTATTTGTTTGGGGGCAGATTTTCATCAAACTATTCAGGCATTTAAAGAAGCAGAAGAGCATAATGGCCCTAGCATTATCTTAGCTTATGCTCCTTGTGTTGAGCATGGAATAAAGGGAGGCTTATCGTGTACAACTGAAGAACAGAAACTAGCAGTAGAGGTAGGGTATCAACTTTTAATGCGTTATAAACCAGAAGAGGGCAAATTGTATTTGGATTCTAAAGAACCAGACTTTTCTAGGTATTATGAGTTTGTGGAAAATGAAACTAGGTATCATGCTTTGAAAATTAAGGATGAGAATTTAGCTAATGAATTACTTGAAATCAATAAACAAAATGCTATTAAAAGATACAAGGAGTATAAAGAAAGAAGCAGTTAAAAAATAATAAGGCAAAATCTTTGTAGGTTTTGTTTTTTTCTTGAAAATGAGAAGAAAGTAAGATAAGATTGTTGTAGAAAATAGAGGAGGAAAAGAAATGAAAAAAATAAGAAAAAACCTCCCAACCAGAAAAAGTCTTCTGGGGGGGGGGTCTATTAAGAAATAGAAAGAAACCAGATAGACTTGAAGGTTTTAACAAAAACCAAAAACAAAAGAAAATGATTATAGGTTCTATTGTAGGAATACTAGCAATACTTGGAGCTATCACATTATATAGAACCTATGCGTTGTATGAAGAAGAAAAAGAATTCAATGTGTTAAAAGGGACTATCCCAGATTTTGGGTATGACATTAAAATGTTAAGTGTAGTAGTAGACGACAAGAAAGAAACAACTATTCCAGCTAGGGGACTATATACCTGTTAAACACACGGTGCGTGTTTAACAGTCGGGCATAACCCCACTGC
>CAQBKK010000040.1 GCA_948760655.1 uncultured Bacilli bacterium
TTTTGGCCTTATAGGCCATGTGAAAACCACGTCTTTTAGGCGTGGTTAGTTATTTATGCTATACTCATTAAGAGTGAAGTATTTGGAGTAGGTATAGCTATGAAAAATGCCTTAATAGGGGTAAAGAAAGTAGCAGACAAAGTTACTAAGTATTCCAATATAGAAAATGGAGTTGTAAGTTTTTTAAAAGAATATCTAATTAAGAAAGATTAAGAATCTTCACATTTCCTATTTTCCTATTTTTGAAAGCCAAAATAGAATTATTATAATTGGCTTCATGATTGTTATATTATTGATGTTAAATATGATTTCAAAAAAGGTCAAATAGAACGATATATATTGTTCAGGAGAGTCAATTTTAAAAGATGATGGAACTTATGAAACTAATAAGACTAGATTGAAATTAGTATGTGATACTATATTATCAATATAATTATAAAGAAATTTATTCAGATTATATTGATGATGCCTATTTAAAATACATCGTAATAAAGAAAGAAGAATATATTTGTTTTGCAACAGATAAAGAATAACCATTAGTTTCTGTAGTATGTAAGAACATTAAGTATGAAGAATAAAAAAAATCGAAATAAAGAATTATTATGTATCATAATCGTATTTTTGTAATTATTGAAACTTTACTACCTTTGAAAGTAACATATAAGAGATTATAAAAAATATATGTAAACCTCTTAATAATAGAAATGCGATAAAAATTCTATAAACAAAAGTTTATTTATAATTTATAAAAAATTATCAACAAATGTAATACTTTTTTATGATACAAAATTTAAAAAAATGACAATTTTGTATTATTTGGAATACAAAAATTGCTAAAGTCGTTGTTTTATAGTATTCTATAATTAGATAAATTTCAACGAAGTATTGCAAAAAAAATGGTAGGAGTAAAAAAAATGAAGTTAAAAGATGAATTTATTAAATTACCAAAAGAAATGGTCTACGATATGTATTTATCAATAGTTTATGATTGTAAAGATTATGATAATATAACACGAGGACAAATGTTAGATGCAATCCTACAAGAATACCAACAAGAAAACTATTTGTATTTTATTTGTACAGAAAAAGAACTTGCGTTTTTAAAATATGTCCAAAATAACAAATTAAATAAAAAAGACTTAAAAACCTATGAATGGGAAATGAATGAGTTAAACAAAAAATGCATTTTCAGTAAAGTAACATTAGAAGTGTTTACATGTCAAGAAAAGAACGTCCAAGATGCTCTAACCTTTTATGAAAGTCACCAAAAAGAGAAAGAAATGATGGATAAAATTGTTGTATTCATGGTAAGTATAGTTAAGATTAATGCCCAACTATTGACAAGTGTACTAGTAAATATCACATCAAGTGTAGTAGGAATTGAGGAAGAACATATCAATAGCTTATTTGGAAATCCTTTATTTCATTTCTACTGTGAATTTTCATTTTCTTGGATGGAATCTTTAAATAAGGAAGAAGAAATGGTAAATTATAGAGAATATTATCATCTATTAGATTTACTAAAAGAGGCAAGAAAAATGTATGGTATTGCTGGAAATATTCCCATGGATATTCGTGACAATTATGATATTTTTTACTATGGATTTCCAATTTTAAAAGAACCTGTTAAAAAAATGGTTACAGAATTGGATAAAATAGGAAATAAAGAATTTATTTATAGAATTATTGATGAAGCAAGAGTTTTAAATGATCGACTTGGATTAAAGTTTTGGTTTCAAGAAGAAGTACTTGAACTTGTAAATAGGGCTTTAGATGAAATGCCATGTGCTGCAATGAATGGGTTTACTCCTAATCAATACAATAAAGAAATAGAAGAAACAATCGAATTAAATGAAAAATTTACTGTTGTTCTACAAAACAATGCCCATTTATCTAAAAATGCCGCAGATTTATATTACAAACTATATTTTGCTTTATTAGACTATACAAATAAAAAATATGCTATTAATAAAAATATAGGAAAAATTTATAAACAAGAAGGATTAAATGTAAATGATTTATTTCCTATTGATGAATATTTATGGGAACACAGAGAGATTATCGATGACTTTATTTTACAGAATCCCAATAAGTTTAACAAAGAGGAATTAGAAATTATTGATAGTTTTAAGACAGCTGTAAGAAGTGATCGTTTTGTGGTTGTTGGGTTTGAAAGAGAGTATACGCAAATTTTGTCTGAGGATGGGAAACTCTATATGGTAAAAGGAATACGTACAGATTTAGACAAAATCATGAACCCTCATGATTTACCTAAAATTATTCGAACCACTTTGCTTATGTTTGAAGGAAATATTATTTTTAATAGTTTTCTTAATCCTATGGATATTGTTTTCGGAAATGATATAAGAGAACTAGTACTTAAAGAAATGAAGAATGCAATTAAGTTTTATCATTTATAGGAGGAGTTATGTTTGAAGATTTTAGGTTGTTTATTGGACAGGAGAAAATAGATATTCCTTTTAAAATTCAAGATGGGAAAATTTTAATAAAATACCAAGCTGTTTTTTTAGAAAGTGAAGAAAAAATTAGACATTTTTACTATGACGAAAACATTTATGAAGTGAATGG
Source organism: uncultured Bacilli bacterium (assembly GCA_948760655.1). The sequence continues at coordinate 2,590 of CAQBKK010000040.1, forward strand.
TTTAGAAAAGCTACAAGTAGTAAAAAATAGCGGAGGCATTCTTGATATTTTAATTGATAAAGATACAACTATTTCTTTAGAAGTAAAGGTAAATTATAAATATTTTGTGAAAACAGTTTACCAATTTGTCAATGAATTTATAAAAACAGATGTACTTCAAAGCCAATTAGAGTTTTATAGTATTTCTTTACACAATAAGAAAGAAAAAGAGGATATTCAAGAACTTATTTGTCATATTAAAAAGATAAGAGAAAGTTTTGGGAAAGAAAGAGCTTGGTCACAAATTCATGATTTATTAATAGAAAATACAACCTATAAGAAATATGCTGAAAAGATGAGTGCTTTAGATTTACTTTTACTTATTACATGGTTTATTTATGCTCCCAATATTCCGAGTATTAATCAGGAATTTTTCAATGAAATGGTGGAGTCTGGAAAAACTTACGAGCATGCTTTAGAAAATTTATGGCGTCTTGCTATGAATTATGATAAAAAAGGATATGATTTTTCTTTACTAGATCAATTCTTTTTAGATGCGAAAGATGCTCGGTATTTTTTAGAATATTTAAGTGGAGTGGATCAAGTGAATATCCAAGAAATGGTGGATAAACTGCTTGCTACAAAAGATAAAGCATTTATAAAATCTGTATTTGAAAAGGAATACGCCAAACATTTTTTTGATACAGAAACTTTGGAAAAATTAAAAGAAAATGTAGGTGAAAAGGATTAGTTTTAATTGTATAGAGCTAGAAATGTATTTATTTCTAGTTTTTTTCATAAAATTTTTTAGGTGAATCAAATATGAAGAAAATTTTATTTTTACTTATTCTACTTTTTCCAGTACCCGTTTTTGCATATTCCGCCCGTAACATAATTGCTATGGATATGGATACAAATCGCGTTTTGTATGAAAGCAATGCAAACGATGCCCACTTAATTGCAAGTATTACGAAAATTATGACAGCTACTCTTGCTATTGAAATGAAAGATATTGAAAGTGAAGTGACTATTACAAATACGGTTTTAAAATCCTTTGGAAGTGGGATTTATGTTGAAATCGGCGAAAAAATGACTCTAAAAGATTTACTTTATGGGTTAATGCTACGTAGTGGAAACGATGCCGCGTTAGCCATTGCTGAATTTGTTGGTGGGGATGTAGAAACATTTGTAGAGTTTATGAACGCAAAAGCCGCAGAAATTGGCATGAAAAATACGCATTTTATAAATCCGCATGGGCTTGAAAATAACAAAGGAGAGGGAAATACATCTACTGCTTATGATATGGCTCTTTTATCTAGTTATGCCATGCAAAATGAAGCATACAAACAAATTGTAAGTACCAAAAATTATGTGGCAAAAAGTGATAAAAAAACATACAGTTGGACGAATAAAAATAAAATGCTTTCTTTATATGAATATACAACAGGGGGAAAAACAGGATATACAGAAAAAGCCAAAAGAACGTTAGTTTCAACAGCATCTAAAGAAGGGGGAAACATTACCATCGTAACATTAAACGATCCAAATGATTGGGAAGATCATAAAGATTTGTATGAAACATTATTTAAAGAGTATCACTTAGAAAAAATAATAGATAAAAATGACTTTAAAATTGATGGAGAAAATTATTATAAAAAGGATACGTTGTATATCGAAGAAGATGTGTCTATTCTTTTAAAAGAGGGGGAAAAAGAAAATATTTCTTTAGATATTAATTTACAAAAAAAAGAAAGTTACGAAGAAGATAGTCGAGTAGGAAGTATAAAAGTAAAATTAAATGATGCAGTTTTAAAAGAAGTAGGTGTATATGTAAAACTAGACACTCCAAAAGAAAAACCGAAAAATATTTTTGAAAAAATTCTAGGATGGTTTAAACATGATTAATAAAATATGGGGCTTTTTTATTCTAGTTGGCATTTTATTTACATGTTGTTTTGGAGATGTTACCAGTTTAAATGACACTATTTTAACTAGTGCTACGAGTGGAGTAGAGATGGTTCTTGATTTAATTCCTGTTTTAGTATTATGGTCAGGACTTATGAAAATTGCTGAAAAAAGCGGAATACTCCAGTCTGTATCTAAAGTATTTAAACCTCTATTAAGTAAATTATTCCCAAGTTTACATAAAGATAGTAAAGCTCTTGGATATATTTCGTCGAATATTGTTGCAAATGCTCTAGGACTTGGAAGTGCAGCAACACCCTTTGGATTAAAAGCAATGGAAGAAATGCAAAGAGAAAATGTAAATAAAAAAGTCGCAAGCGATGCGATGATAACATTTTTAGTTTTAAATACAAGTGGGGTTACGATTATACCAACAACCGTGATTGCCCTACGTATGATGCACAAAAGTGCCAATCCAGAAGAAATCATTATCACGGCCATTTTAGCAACACTTTGTTCCAGTACCGCTGGATTAATTCTCGACTATATAAGACGAAGGAGGAAGAAAACTTGAGTATTATTTCCAAATTAGTAATTCCTTTTTTCGTATTATTTGTTATTTTTTACGGATTACGAAAAAAAGTAATGATTTATGACACCTTTTTAGAAGGAGCAAAAGAAGGTCTCATTACAGCATTTAATATTTTTCCTTCTATCATTGCTATGGTTTTTGCTATTAATCTATTTTTAAATAGTCATCTTTTAGAAACTATATTTAGTATCTTTACACCACTTTTAAATTTTTTAAACATTCCTTTGAATATTTTACCAATGGCTTTTGTTCGTCCTATTTCTGGAACGGCATCCCTAGCCATCATGAACGATATATTTGTTAATTTAGGACCAGATTCCTTTGCAGGAAGGCTTGCATCTACCATTCAAGGATGTACAGACACAACGATATATGTTTTAGCCCTTTATTTTGGAAGTATAAAAATCAATAAAACAAGACATGCCTTATCCACAGGTTTATTTGCTGATTTTATAGGAATTGTTGCTAGTTTTATTGTTGTTTCTCTTGTTTTTGGAACGTAGAAAATAGCTTATTTTTTAAAAGAAAAACAGATTAGGGGATGTGCCGTCAATTTGACTTTCCATTTGTAATATGATAACATAGATATTGTTCCGCAAGAAAAAAGAGGTAGAGTAAAATGAAAAAATTACCGTCGGTTAAGGCCTCGTTGGCCATAATCGTCATCTTATTTGTTTCATTTCTTTCTATAAAAGAAATTGATAAAAACAAAGAAAAAGTTTTGGATTCTGTTACGAATGAAAACTTTACTAATACAAGCCAAATGGCAAGTAGTACTTTGTTAAATGCAGTAGTTAATGCTAATGAGATTGTCTTATTAGCAGAAGATAATGTAGCTATAGAACAAAAAGAAGAAGTTCCAGAAATTGTATACGATGGAATGACTTTAGAAGAATTGGCTACAAAGTTAAATCGGATTTTAAAATCCACCTTAAGCGGATATGGTATGGTTTTTGCTGAGTATTCATTGAAATATGAAGTGGATCCTTATGTTGCTTTAGCAATTGTTCTACATGAAACAGGATGTGATTCTGGAAAATGTAGTTCCTTGGTAAGCAAATGTAATAATATTGGAGGAATGCGAGGAAATAGAGCTTGTGGAAGTTCTGGCTATGGAAGTTTTAAAACTTTAGAAGCAGGAATGGATGCATTCTTTAAAAATCTAAGCGAAAATTATTACAAAAAAGGATTGGACACACCAGAAAAAATTGGACAAAAATATGCGGAAAGTACAACATGGTCGTCTAGAATAAGATACTATATGAGCAAAATAGAAGCAGCTTAAGGAGAGTTAGAAGGTAAGTGTTTATCTTCTTTTTTCTTTGTGTTACAATGAAAAATACGAGGTGTCTTATGAATACAGAATTAGAAAATCAACTACTCACAACAAATCTTTACTCCTTTTTTAGAGGAGAAGTCACTCGCCTTGGATTAGAAGGATTTTTTAGAGAGTACAATGTTTTAGAAATGTACACTTTTTTAGAAACCAATAGAAAGGGAGAGGCATACAAATTATTTGTGTGTTTAGCAGAAAAGGATTTTAATACGTTTGTTCATTTTATAAAAGATAAAAAAGATCTCTTAACACATTTTATAAAACAAAATGACTCGTATTATTCTTTGTTTGCAGAAGGAAATTATGAAACTTTTACCATTTTGTTTCAAGAATTCAAAAATAATCCTAGTCTTGCAAATTGCAATTATTCCTTTTTAACCGTTATTCCCTATGAAGTCATAAAAAAATATTTAGAACGTGCTATTCCGTTAGAGGATGTTTCCATGCTTATCAATTATAATCATGCGATACGTGCTGATTTCTTTTTAAAAGATGCACGAGCTTTACCCTTACTTTTAGAAGGCAAGTTATCTGTTTCTTTGATTATAAATAGTGATTTAAGAGTAAGCGAAGAAATATTACACAGCGATGTTTTATTTGAAGGAATAAAAGGAGAGACAATGATTACGTTTCGTAATAATTTTAATAAAGTACTTCATAAAAATCCTTCTATGAGTCTCATTGAAAAAATGGAAAATTATGAAAAAAACTTAATTGAGAGTTTTGATATAGAAACAGAAAAGTTTCACCTTTCCGATGAATGTAGAAAGAACGATTCTTTTTTATGTGGGATAGAGTCGACCTGTTTTTATGATAAAAAAGTAAATAATAGAAAAAAATTTGAAGATTTAATAGTAGACTATTTATTTAATGATAATATATATAATGTTATTAAAAATATAAAGGAAATGATAAGGTATCAAAAAATAGTTGGGAAAGTTTTTATTTCTCCTTCTATGTTAGCGTTTTATCAAAAAATGATAGAGTGGAAAAATTTATCTACTAGAGAAAAATTAGACCTTTATAAGAAATATAAAGATGCCAATATACATACAAAATTTTATGAAGATATTCGATTATGTAGAGAAATTTCCTACCAAGAAATAATAGAAAAGTTATATAGACCCCAAAATAAAAACGAAGAATTGTTTAAAAGGCATCATGTAGCTATATATATACTGAATGGACAAGATTTTACTATGCTCATTCGAGGGTTAAATACGAAATACCATCCATCAACCAAATTATATCGAGAATGTTTTTCTTTGATAGACCAAGATAATTTAGCAAAAGTATCCGCTAATTTTTATTATGGGTATGTGCATATTGATTACAATAAAATTTTGCATGTTTCAGAAACAGATAGTTATTCGCATGATTCTATGCGTCCTACAAGCAGAGTCAATCGAATTATGACAAGTGAAGAGATTAACTCTTATTATAGTTTAAGTGAAATTCAAATAACGACGGGGGGAGGGTATTCTTTACAACCCGATTATGTAGTTGCGTTTGATAAATTATCTGAAGAAGAAATCGAATATGCAAGAAGAATAGGGCTACCGATTGTTTTTATCGATAGTAGTAAGTATAAGAATAAAAAAGAGTTAATCGAAACGGATTGTTTTTCTAGAGAAAATTATGTGATGGATGCAGATGCTGAATTTAAATTTCTTAATTCTGGTTATAAAATATAATGGATGTTAATAAAATGAAAAGAGGACATAAAATGTACAGTATTTTATTTTTACTTGCGTTTTTTTTACATTCTAGTTATAATGGAAATTAAGATATGAGGGGATTGATATATCATGGATAATCAAAATACAAATGGATTAAATAATGAAGTGAATAACAATGTAGGAATAAATCCGAATCCCACTTCACCTATAGGTTCAGAATTACAAAGTGTAAATTTAAGTACACCTCAAACTTTAGGAAATATGGATACTTTAGAGAATGGAGTGAATTCTACTCCTCCTTTAGAACCTGTGCCACCTGTAAGACCAACACTTGATTCTATTTTAAATGGAACATCGAATGAAGTTCCACAAGCAGAGAATTCTATTTCAACCAATGAAACTATAGTAAATGAGCCAGTAGTAGAAGCAAGAGAAGTTCCAATAGTAGATAGTATGCCTACTATAGCACAAAATTCAAGTGTCATTAGTACTATAAATGAGACTCCTGTTGTGGATCCAAGTGCTTCTACAAAAGAAGTTTCTAGTGAGCCGATGCAGGAAGTTCCACCAGTACAAAATGGAAATGTAATAAGTCCATCTATTGTTTCACCAGTTGATTCTTCTGTTAAGTCAAATGAAATACTAACCCAAACTTCCCATACGGAAAAGGTAAACGAAAGTGTAAATCCAGGGTCTGTAGTTCCTACAATAAATGATGCTGTTTTAAAAGAAAATGTACAACCTAAGCCATTAGAGGAAAAGGTAGAAAATTCTTTTGTTACTTCACAAAATGGTTTAGCAGAAAGTGGAAATGTAGATACGTTAGAAGTTACGGGGGATAGTCCACAACCTACTATAGAGTCTGTACCTCAAAATATGGATGGCTTTATAGCACCGCAAGATGATTTTAGTAAAGTTCCTGTTCCACCTGTACTTGATGATGGAAAACCAAAAAAGCAAAAGAAAGAGAAAAAAATTAAGGAGCCTAAAGAGTCGACAGGTAGTGGAGGAAGTAAAACAATTATTTTCTTATTGATTCTAGTTTTGATTGGTGCGATTGGTTTTGGAGTTTACTATTTTCTTTCTATGACAAAAGAGAAAGCTACTTCTATTTCAATTGTTACTAAAGAAGTACGATTAGAGCTTGGAAGTAATTTATCTACCGATTTAACTGATTATGCAACTGTTACTGGTTATGATACAAATAATTGTACTTTAGATTTAACGAATATAAATATACAAAAAGTTAGTACTTATAAATTTTCTGTTACTTGTGGAAAAGTAACGCAAGATGGAACGATTATTGTAGATGATACAATTGCTCCTAAAGTGGTTGCCAATGATTTAGTTCTTTTACCTAATTCTTCTTTAAAAGTAGAGGATTTTATTGAAAGTTGTGAAGATTCTTCCAATTGTACTTATCGTTTTTCTGAAGATATAGAAGATAAACTTTCTAAAATTGGAGAATATGATATTCAAATTATTGCTAGTGATAGTTATAATAATGAAACTGTAGTGAATGCAAAACTTACCATTTCAAGAAATGCTCCAGTGCGATATTTAACTTGTGTTTCTAAGGAACAAGAATTAGAGAGTATTCCAGCTAGTATGGTACATACGTATCGTATTGGAATTACTTCTAATGAAACTTTCTTTAATGCTGTACGAACGACAAAATTTACTTATCATTCTTTGGAAGATTATAGAGCTATGGTAAGTCAATATGATACTTCTTTAGGAATTAACGAAGTGGTAGGAACTGAAATTTTTAATGAATCTGGTAAAAGTGTCACTATAAAAGCATCGAAAACTATGGAAGAGATGAATAAAGAGTTAAACGGAAGATTACCTAATGATGCAAATATTATGTATGCGTATTTATCTGGTTTAGGAT
>CAQBKK010000041.1 GCA_948760655.1 uncultured Bacilli bacterium
TTCTTCTTTTATCTTTTTGATTTCTTTTTCATTTAAAGTAAATATATAAGAATCTACTTTTTCTAAATCACATTCTATTTTTTCTTTTTCGATGATTTCTTTGGCTATTTGAATTGCTTCTTTTTGAGCGTTTAAATAACTTATTGCTGTATCTTTTCCTATATTTTTTTCTAAATCCGTATATATAGTTTCTTGTAAAAAAGTTAGTTTTCCTGTTGTATTTTGCGTTACTCCTTTTCCTATATTTCCAGCATCTACTAGACAAATGGAGGAAAAGTCTTTTAAATAATACATAGTTGTTAACCCAGCAATGCCTCCGCCGATAATTAGTATGTCTACTTCTTTATCCTTTTTTAAAGTTGGAAATTCTAATTTTGTTTGATATTTTTCCCATATACTCATATTCTTCACCATTTATTAAGATGATGAAAAAATGCTTTCTTTATGCAAAAAGAACACTTTTAAAGTGTTCTAGCTTTCAACTGTTTGTTTCATCATTAGTTTAAATACTTGCTTTAAATTTTCTTTTTTGTCATGATTCATGTTTACAAAGTTAATGTGTAACTGATAGCTACTATTTAAGCTAAAAAGTAATTCTACTTTTCCAGGAACATAATTAATTGCACTTGTTGATATTGAATTATAAGGAACTACATGCACTTTTTTATAATACATAGCTAGTGGATCTCTATCAAAAAGAATCATTTTTTTGTTGGTGAAGACTACATAGTCTTTACTATTTTTATATGCGATGACAATTTTTTCACTATCATAAACATATTCTTTTGTATATTCAGGTAATAATTCTGTATCTATAATTTCTTCTTTAAAATCAAAATATTTTGTTAGCTCTTTAAACTTCATATAAGCCATTTTAAGTTACCTCTTTCTTATGCTATAGAAAAATCAATACTTGTTTCATTTCCTGCTCTATCAATGGCTACAATATGATATGTTCCACTTGTAGTAAATGTTTTTGTATAGTTTCTTCTATTTACATCATATTTTCCAAACTCTTTTATAATCTCTTCTTGACCAATTGCATTTATTCTTTTGATAAAATTCAAGTCATTGTCTGTAAATGTTAATGTTACACTTTTATATACTTCTTCTGTACTGATAGTAGTTTTTTCTACTCCATTTAAAGTAATTCCTTTGCCTACAATTTTAGGTTTAATACTATCATATACCATTTCTGCTTCTTTTATTATATTTCCATTTGCATCGTATAATTTGAAAGTATATAAAGTATTTAAATTTACTGTATATTCATTTGAGGTTATTGTTTCAACTTTATTTGGCCAATAAGATACTACCATATAACTATAATTTGGTTCATTAATTATAATTTTATTGTTAGAAAATGAATCACCATCTACAAAATTGAAACTTGGTATTGGATTTTTTTCGTCTTCTCCTGTACCTGGTTTATTTTCTGTTTCATTTTCATTCGGATTATTATTGCCATTCCCTGGATTATTATTGCCACCATTTTCTGTGTTATTGTTATTATTGTTGTTACCATTATTGGTATTATTTTCATTGGAATTTCCACCAGTATTCGGTTCTTTATTTGTTGTTTGATTATTTGTATTTCCTTGTGAAGGATTTTTTTGTGTATTTGTTTGTGTGTTATTTACAATGCCTGTAACTGTACCATCATTCACAGTTTCTTCTGGAAGTATGTTTTCTTCTTCATCACTATCTGTTGGAAGATTTCCTAAATTTTCATTGGTTTGGTTGGTGGTATTCTCACCTTTATTTTGCTTAGAATCTTCTTTGTATTGTATATTTTGTCCTGGTTCACTAAAATCTTCATCGCTTGATCCTGCGAAAACAAACATTCCTGTTCCATAAATTAGTAACAACACTACGGCAATAACTAAACCTCTATTTTTATTCATATTTTATACCCTACCTATCATAATCATTATACGTTTAAAATTCTATTTCTGTCAATAAAATTATACTTTATTTTTTTAATTTTTTTCTTAAAAAAAAGACTTCTATTTTATTTTTTAGAAAGTCTTTTTGATTACATAAATTTAAATTTATTTAATGGCCAAAAGCGAATTGCCACTTTTCCAATTATGTCCTCTTTTTTTATTAATCCAATTTCTCTACTATCTAAAGAATTTAAACGATTATCTCCTAAAACTAAGTACATATCTTCTGGTATTTTTTCATATCCTAAATCTTTTAAATAAAAATCTTTATATACAAGTGTGTCATCAATATAAGATTCTTCTGTTTTTTGATTATTTATATAAAGGGTACTATTTTTAATTTCTATTGTTTCGCCTGGCAAGCCTATTACTCTTTTTATTAAATATTTTGTATCTGCATATTTTAAGGAAATTATATCTCCTCTTTCTACTTTTCCTAATCGATATTTTAATTTATTCAAAAATAAAATATCGTCATTTTTTAACGTTGGATTCATAGAATCACCAACAACTTTTGTTACTGAAAAAACATATTGTATTAATAGCAAAGCAATAATAATAAATAAAATTACTTTTGCTGTATCTTTTACAAACTCTTTTATTTCTAACCAATCCATTTTTTATTCTCCATTCCAAAATAAAGGCCAACTAATTTGTTGGCACTGTTACTTCTTTTGTTGTTTGTTCTGCTCTTACCTTTATTGTAAAATAAACTGTCGCTTGTTTATTCTCAATTATTTTATTTCCATCTTCGTCTATAGTAACATCTCCTGCATATTTTAAAGTTTGTGTACTACCATCTTCTTTTGTTATCTCTATTGTTTCCCCAGGATTAATGATTGCATTTTCTCCTTTTATTGTATCTGCTTTATCATTTACATTTATATCGCTTTCTTCAAACTCCCACCACCAACGAATAATGTGCTCCGTTTCGTCGATAGGAGTTCCTGCACTATATACGTTATCTGGACTATATATACTTTCAATTTGATTAGCTAATTCTTTAATATTCATTGTTTTTTTCAAATTATCGAACTGATACCAAATTCTTCCTACAGTATCCTCAGATGCCATAATATCAATTGCAAGAAAATAATTTGTTTCTGGTGTCCCTGTTATTTTAAATCTATACTCTCCAGAAGTTCCTGGAGCAATTACTTTGTAGCATGGATTTTCTTCATCATATTCTCTATCTTCTGTTCCTTTTGCACACTCGCTAAGGGATTTTACATATTCATGATCATCTTCTCCCTTTGTATATGAATCTTTGAATAAATCTACTTTTTGGACGACATTTACTCCCCATTTTGCTACTCTGGCTTCATCTGCAATATCAATTGCTGAAATATACTTTGCAAAAGTACCGCTAATTAGAAATAGGGATAATAGTGTTGCAACACTTAAACTAATGAATGCGATTTTTCCTTTCTTTTTCATAACCATTCCTCCTGCTAATTTGATTCTCTGTTTTCCTTTAAATTCCTTCTTACAAAAATTATATCACACTTTATTTAGAAATTGTCATCTTTTTTTTATTTTTGTAAATATTTTTAGTTATTGATGTAATGTTTCTGAATCGTTTCTATTTTCTTCTATAATTCCGATTAGTCCTTTACTTTTTTCTATTTTTTTTAAATGTAAAAGAATTTTCTCTATATTGTCAATTTCTTCTTTTGCTAGAGCTAATCTATCCATTACACTGTTTATCATCGTTTGTTCTTCTTTTTGATAACTTATTTCGTTTCCAGTAATAGCTTTTATTAAAATTTTATCCATTAAAACTATAGTTTTTTCATATTCACAAATGAATTGTTTATATAATATTTCTGGCACAAAATATCGAGCAGATTCCACTTGCCTTTTTAAATTTATTATATTTACTGGACTATACATTGGATTTGTTTTTTCAATATTTAATATATATGTAGCTGCATTATCTTCTTGGGCACATTTCCATACTTCCATTTGATATTTTTTTAAATATTCAAAAATATCCCTAAAGGAATTGGTAATTTGATTGTTATATTTTTGATTACTTTTAGAATGCATTTCCGTCTTCCTTTCTTTTTATTGCTTAGTTATCTTAACAATCCTTTTTTCGGCTGTCAATTCTTTTTGCTATTTTTGTAAGAATTAAAGTGTTCTAAATTTTACCATTTGATAATCTTAAATTGAAACAAATCTCTAGGGTTTTAGCGAATGAAATTTCTTATAGTTTTTTTTATTTATTAATACTTAAATAAAAATTAACAATATTTTTCTTTCATAATTTCTCCGACTTCAATAATTTATTTTCTATAACTTTGAATTTATAATAGTCATTTAAAATATATTAATTATAAAAGTTCGAGTTATCCTTACATCTGGTGCGATTACTAAAAAAAGGGTTTTGCACACCTAATTAAAAAAATAGTTCATCAATATTTGACAAACTTTTTATAAACACGGCTTTTTTGTTAGGCTGTTCTACTATTTGATGGTCCTTCGTTCATTTCAGCACTAACTTTTTGTTCTACTGAAAACCATTTTAATAGATTATCTTGAATAGTCTCTAGTTCTTCATAAGATAAATAATCTAGTTTATAAGGTGATGGTAATAATAAAGATACCATAATATTTTTACTTCTGCATAATTCTTCTATTTCAGCAGATATTTTTAATACTTTTTCTCTATATTCATCTAATTGTTTTTTTAAAGCAACTGCAAAAACAAATAATTGAGTTTTCCTTTGCAAAAAATTTGCGTTTGTCATAAATTCCGACAAACTTTTAATTGAAAGTTCTAATTGTCCATTCGTCATATAATCCATTTTGAAATCTGTACCAAGCATTTTATTAAGACTATGTTTTTTATCTAACTTATATATTTCTGAAATATATTTTTCTCGTCTTTCTTCTATTAAAGTTCGAATTTCATTATTTAGTTTTCTTTCTATAAAATTCATGTTGTCAAAATTTATAGTTTCTTTGTGATCTTCTACATATTTTCTAAATTGATTAATAGATTTACTATCTAAATATTCTTTTGGTTCATCAAGACTTTTACCATGGTGAATAAAAATTGATTGTGTAATATCAAGTTGTACTATTAATTCATTATATTTTTGTAATTGATATATTTTAGAATTAAATTCTTTTTCCATTTCTTGTTGGACTTTTTGAAACTCCTTAGCATCAATTTGACATTTATTTTTTACGTCTAAATATTTTTCATCAATTGTTATATTTATTCCATTTTCTTGTATAGTTTCATAAGCCTGTTTCAAATTATAATATGCTATAGTATTTTTTATAGCTGTTTCTGTTTCTTCTTGAAATGTTTTAAATTCACTAGCAGTTGTTTTTCCACGATTTTCTTCTTTTAAATATTTATCTAAAGAAACTACAGGCTTTAATTTAAATTTCACAAATTTTTCTTCAAAATTAGCAAATATTGTTTGAAATTTATCAAATGCTTTAGCATTTTCAATAACTTTTTTTACAACTTCATCTAATTTATCTTGGTAGTCTTTAATTATTATTGAATCAATTTTTCCACGATTATTTGCATCTATAAAACTATTTAGATTCTTCATCAGTTGATTTACATAAGAAAAATCTAAATTAGCTTTTTCCACTTCTTTTTGTTTTTGTTGATAAAACTTTTGGAATTCATCAAATGCAATTTCGTTGCTGAATCGTACACAATTGTTTACAAAACCTCCACCATTAAAAAAACTACCACTTTGATTAAAATAACTGGAAAATATATCGGTAAAATCGTTAAAACCAGTAAAATTAGTACTTTGGTTATTGGTATTACTATTTTTTCTATTAGTTACTTTATCATAAGCGTCTTTAACCTCTTCTAATTTTTCTGCCATCTCTTTTTTTGTCTTTTCATCAGACACTTCATATTTATCAGGATGATAAATAATCAAACGCTTACGATATGCTTCATCTATTTCTTGCTTTGACGCATTTTCAGTTACACCTAGTATTTCATAATATTTGTTGATCATAATTCTTTCCACCTACTTTTAGTATAACATAAAAATATCAATACAAATTAATCAATTTAATTTGTAAAGAAAAAGTATAAATAATCTTCATACTCTCTAAACAATTAAACTACTTGTTACACCTTGTTTTACTATACAATTTTGAATCCAGATCTTCAATTATATTCAAACTTGATTCTTGATACATAGCTAAGTCTATGCAAAGAAGAAACAACCTAGGGACATAAAAAAATTTTGGGACAAACACTTTAAAGAAAACTATGGAAATTTTCTACCTTCTCAAATAACTTTATCCTTAATTCAAGAAATGCACGATACTTTAGATGCAAAAATAAATCCAAGAACTAATGATTTTTATACTACTTCTACAAAAAACACCTTTCATTCTACTCTAGTTGATTTCTATAACTTTCTTTATAGAAAAGGAAAAATTGAAATAAACTATGCTAAAGTAATAGGTTCATTCAAAAATCCAAATGTAAATAAGAATACAAAGCCTATAATAAAATATCAAACTTTAGAACAATATAAACAGTTTATGGAAGTTGTTGATAATGAATTTTGGTACGTTTTCTTTAACTTTGCATTTTGGTATAATCCACGTAAAGGTGAACAACGTGCTTTAATTTGTGATATCGACTTAAAACATAATTCAATATATTTTCATAGCACTTTTTCTCGAAATAAAAATGGTGATGAAACTATTGGATCTATTAAAAACGGAAAAGAAAAGACAACATATTTAGCTGAGCAATCAAAACCATATATAGAAAAACTAATAATTTTTTATAAAAATATGGATTACTATAATGATAATTGGTTTTTATTTGGTGGATCTTTTAACACATATAAAAATAGAATTGAAGATGCACTAAAAAAATATTATAGAATTTTAAAAAAAAAATGTCAAAAAAAAATAAAAGAACTTACACATCATGAGTTTGGCAGACATTCACACGCCTCTTTTTTGCTTAATATAGGTTGTGATAAAGAAGATATATATTTTATAAATTCATTTATTTCAAGACTGTATGGCTCTATATAGGCAATATTAGTATTGATTAAACTAATAATACTACCATTTTCTAACTTTGCTTTAATATTATTAAACTTAAGTAAGTTATTAATTTTCTTTTCTAACACCTCATCAATTTCTAGTTTTTCTTTTACTATTTGCATAACTAACCAAACTCCTTTCGAAACAAACAAAAAAAGATTAACCGAAATTAACCTTTATATTTTGAAAGTCAAATTAGTTCGACTAATTTCCCAATGGTGCCGTTGGGGAAGTTATCTACAACTTTACCAATGAAAATTGATATAAGGATCAATCACTAAGTATAGTATAACACAATTTTTAATATTTTTAACTAAAAATTAGTTGTTTGATTGTATTATTACAATATATATTATATAATTCTATTAGGAACATTTGATGTGAGTGTCGTCCTCCAATCTTGAGAAAGAAAGGAGGGATAAAAATGAAGAAAAGAACTTTTATTATAAAAGTCCTTCGATACATTGCTATCATTTTATTACTCCTTACCTTATTGGTAATAGCAATAAAAATATGACACTCTTTCATCTCTGATTGAGTGTCAAACCTAATTTTATTAGAGGCGACATTCACTTGCAGAATCGAATGTTCCTCTTTTTTTATTTTATGCAAGTTTCCTTGACATATTCATAATAGCATATTTCTTATATTTTGTCAAAATGACATTACCACTTATTTAATATATATTATAGCTTTTTACATGGATTTTTAGATACTAAATTAATTTCATCACTTACTTCCCAAATTTTGCCATTATTCTCTATATAAAATTCAAGATTGCCATTTGAAGATCTTATAATGCTAATATCAGTATCATTATCTTGTAATAAATAGAAATTTCCGTATTCTTTTGCTACTCGAATTAAATCTGCTTTTTGATATGTTTCATCCCCTACAACTAATGTATCAGGATAAGTTTCTTCGGAAGTATTATTATGTGGATAAATTGATATTTCATCAAAATTTAATCCTTCTTCAATATGAAAATCTGGATATTCTTCACTACATGGAGTGATTATAATATATTTTGACATAAGCATAGCCCCAGCACTAAATCCTACCATAATGCCGTTATATCTTTTCAATTCTTCTAAAACACCCAATTTTTCACACATCACTTTTTGTTTAAATGGATCTCCACCCATTAACATTACAAAACTGGCTTTTGCAATCATTTCTTTAGCCTCATCACTTGTTAAATCTGGTGTGATTAAATTAATTTCATCAAATTCGATTCCAACATTTTTAAAATGATTAGTAAATACTGGAATATATTTTGTTTTTGCTTTTTCTATTTTTTCTGGACTACCTGGAACATATACTATACTTTTTGTATCTTTTAATTCTGTTTTAAACATATCTCCTAAACCATGTCCAAAAGCATTATTAACATCAAAGCCACTACAATAATATCTAATCATAATTTCACTCCCAATCTTAATTAACCGAACTTTTTTCATCGATTAACATAATTATACCACGTTTCATCAATTATTTATATAGCATTTAAATTTCTATTTCAAAATCATCTTTTCCTTTATCATCATGTTCCTTACTAAATTTATATTTATCCTTTAACTCATTAAATGCATCTTCCTTAATAATGCCTTTTTTGTATAAATCCTTTGATACATCAAAATATTTTTCTCGTTCTTTTTCTTTACCGAATAACTTATCTTTAATTAAAGACATTACTCGTAAAAATTTATCTTTCCAAAATTCTAGAGTATTTTTTAATGAATGATTTTCTTCTTTGAGTTCTTCGATTTCCTTATCTTTACTTTTAATACTTTTGGTAAGATTTTCTATTCTTAAAGTAAGTGCTTCATTATTTTCAGTAAGTGTTTTGATTTTATCACGATTTTCTTTAATTTCAGTATCTACATTATTAAGAGTTACAGATAAAGTTTGGATTTTCTTATATTCTTCATTTGTTTTACTAACTGAATCAATATAAGATACTAATTTTTCTTTATCTTCTTGTTTTAACACATATTTTTCTCTTGAAGTTAAAGTTGTTTTTAAATCAGTTATAATCTCTTTTACTTCTTTAGTATGATTATCAAGTTCTAATGATTTTTTATTGGCTATTTCTAAGTTTTTTTGATTTCTTTCTAGTTGTTCTTTCATCTCCATATAGTCATTCATTTCGGTTATATGATAATCTCGATTTCTGCCTTTTTTCATGCCTTTTAATGAGTTAGTAAGATTATACTCTTTATTAAATAATTCAATACAAAGCATTCTCATTTTATCTTGAAGTTTACGAAGAGATTCTTTAGTAAATACATCACTTTTACCAACTTGTTTTTTCATGCCATTTTTACCACCAATTTTGATTGGAACACCTACAATATGAAGATGTGGACTTGTTTCATCATAGTGAATAATAGCACTTGCTATTTTAAAAGTAGGTAACATTGTTTCTAAATCAATAACTTGTTGTTTAAATACATTTGTCATTCGTTTTTTGAAATCCATATCTTTAGTATCCCAATACTTTTTATCTCCAAGTTCTATAATAATCTCACAAGCAAGATCACTTTTAGAATTATTACTAACATGAGTGAAGTAGTCTTTTATTTTTCTGTTTTCTCTTGATTGTTTGGCATTGTATTCTTCCTTTGCCTCATCAAATTCATCTCTATATAACTTCTTCATATCATCTACAAGAGAAGAACTGCCTCTAATAATTTCGATATCATACTCTCTGTCATCATATT
>CAQBKK010000042.1 GCA_948760655.1 uncultured Bacilli bacterium
GTGATAAATATATCCATTCATTTATGAAAAAAGTAAATGAAGTCATCAATGAAAAACAAGATTATGATAATCAAAAGAAGATTAAGGAAGAGATTTCTAAACTGGAAAATAAATTATCTAATCTTATTGATTTACAACTTGAAGGTTCTATTTCAAAAGAGATACTGAATCAAAAAAATCTTGAAATTTCCAACAAGATTAAGGAGTATGAACAACAACTAAAAAATACTGAAAATATAGAACTTACTAGAAAACAAAAACTAGAACAAATTGATAAAATATCTAATACTCTAAAACAATATAAAGGTCTTACAAAATTCAATGAAGAAGTCTTTAATACTTTAGTTGATAAAATAATCATTGGCGAAAAGTTAGAAAATGGAGAAGAAGATTTTTACAAGATTAAATTTATTTTAAAAACTGGGAAACTAATCAATGAAAATCTACCGAATGGAAAATTAGATATTGGTACTAACTTTGGTAAATATGGTTTTACGATTACGAAACAAGAGTTAGAACAAAAAGAAGATTATGTGACTGCCTATGTATTACAACGGTACACCTACCGAGGAAAAGACATAACGGAGTATCACAATGATGGAAGTTTGTATGAAATGATAAGTAACGGAACATTTGACGATATTTATGTAGGAGATTATATAGTAGCCAATAATATAAAATGGTTGGTTGCAGACATCGATAATTATTTGTATACGGGAGATAAAAAATTAATTCAACATCATGTTACAGTTATTCCAGAAACTAAGATAGATGTGAAAAGAATGAATGCTACTGCTACAACAAGTGGTGGGTATTTGGGATCGGAAATGGTTTTGGTTACTTTACCTAAATTGCTTGGTGAAATTGAGACTATTTTTGGTTCAGAACATATACTGAGTTATCGTGCTCCTCATTCAAAAGGATTGAATGAAACGGGTGTTAATCAATTTGGCGTAGCAAGTGGAACTTCTTATGAAATGGAAATAGTATCACGGAAAATTGATTTAATGAGTGAAATAAATGTTTATGGTACTTCTATATGGTCGAGTAGTGGATATGATGTTGGTGCGGACAATATGCAATACGCATTATTTCAATTGAAACCAGAATTGCGAGTAGCAACTCAAAAAGGAGTTTATTATAATTATTGGTTAAAAGGTATTGCCAATCAAACGAGTTTTGTTTTTGCTGGTGGATGGGGAGAATCTGAATATAGGCAAGCTGATCAAGAGTTTGGAGTACGACCTCGTTTTTTAATAGGTTAGAGAAATCTGACTTTTTTCTTGTAAATAAAAAATCAATTCCATTTCTAGAATTGATTAAAACTGTCTATATAAACCAATGGCTTTTCCAAGAATTGTACAATTTGGTAATAAAATCGGAGCCATCGTATCATTTTCAGGTTGCAAACGAATATGATCTTTTTCTTTATAAAATGTTTTTAAAGTCACTTCATTTTCTTCCGTCATAGCAACAACAACGTCGCCATTACGAGCGACTTTTTGTTTTTGAACAATCACATAATCGCCATCAAAGATTCCCTTGTTAATCATAGATTCTCCACTTACATGTAAAGCAAATACAACTTCTTTTCTAGGAACCAAAGAAGCAGGAATATTGAAGAATTCATTGGGTTGTTCAATCGCTTCAATAGGACTTCCAGCCGTTACTTTTCCAAGTAGGGGAATTTTGATTACATCCTCATTCTTTTCTAAAAATTCATTTTCTCCTAAAATTTCAATCGTACGAAACTTATTGTTGCTCGTTTTAATGACTCCAGCTTCCTCAAGCTTTTTCACATGAGCATGAACTGTAGCAGGACTAGATAATCCAAGACCCGCACAAATCTCCCGTATAGCAGGGGGATACCCATGCATTGCTGTATATTTCTTTATAAAATTTAAGACTTCTGTTTGTTTTGTAGTTAGTTCTTTCATTTAAACTTAACCTCCATAATCATAGTAACATGTAAAATGTAAAAAGTCAAACAAATGTTCACAAAAACCATTGACACGAACAAATATACGTGTTAGAGTGAATACAGAAAGAGGGAATGAAGAATGAAAAAAATAATCACAAAATATAGCGGAGTTGTATTATTATACTCGGTCATTATCGTAGGAGTATTTGTACTTAATGAAAGATTTAAATATCTAAATACTTTGAATGAAAAAACAACTACAAATATTGTTGCAATAGGAAGAGAGGATTAATATGAATACAAAAGTAGCATTGTTAGAAAAATTATCACGTGAAGACAGCTTAGATAAGATTCAAAACTATGTAGAAGAAAAAATAAACATAGACACTTTTAACAAAAAAGATATAAATAGTGAAATGTTTCGTTTATTCTTCAATGTAATCGAATTAGGGAAAGAAGTACGCATTTCTCTAAAAGAAGAAAATTTTAAAAACTCCGCATCTAAAATTGCAGATATTTTCCTCGTACTCATCTCAATATGTAATAGTTTAAATATTAATTTATTTGATGCTATAGCTGAAAAAGAAATGGTTTTAAATGGAACACTTGCTAAATGGATTTAACAAAAAATGGCATTAAATTTGTCATTTTTTCTTTTATTTTAACTAAATATTGGTATAATGATAAAAGCGACTGGAGGTTTTTAATATGACAAAACAAGAAGCTAAAAAAATTTTAGGGTTACCAGAAGAATACAACAATCAACTACTAAAAAAAACATATAAACAACTATTACATATTTATCATCCAGATAGTCAAAATAATATATCAAAAGAAGAAAAAGAAAGAAAAATTCGTGATATAATTATGGCTTATAATACACTTTTAACACCGAGTAATACATATTCTCTACAGGATTTTTTAGTATGGGCTAAAGAATTAAAAGAAGAAGAAATAATAGAAAGACAATATAAAAATTTTTCTCTTTCTAAAATTCCCGAGGAATTACAAATTAAAATAGAAAATAACTTCCAAAAGTTTTTTCATCTTTCAGAGATAACACAATTAAAACTATACAATTTAGACAAAGAAACAATGAATGCTACATTGTATGAATATGAAAAAAGCTATTATGACATTCGAATAGATTTAACATATATTTTCTTTAATTATCTAGAAGAACATGTCCAATTGCAACTAAAAAAAGAAAAATATATGCACAAAAAAAATATAGAAGAGTATTGCGGGGGGAGGGGTAGTAGATGCTCCTATTATTTTAGCTTCTTTGTATGAAATTGTAGAAAAATTTTTAAAATATTTTGACTTCTTTTTAAAAGAAAAACAAAAAATACAAAAAGAAATAGAAATAGAAGTAAAAAAAGAATTAAATCAAATAGCAGAAAAATATAAAACATCTGAAGAAAACTCAAAAGTTGATGTAGAAAGAATAAGGCTTTTAAATGAAGCGATAAAAGAAATCGAAAACAGTTGTCGAGTTTCTCCACTTCAAAAGATAAGTATATTAAAACTTGAATTTTTTCTAAAAAAATTTGAAGAAACGTTAAGAAATATGCGAGAAGGCTATACCATTTTTTCAGAACATAAAACAGCAATAGTAAAATTATTAGAAGAAAATATAAAAAGTATTCCTATAGAACTGTTGGATAACGATTTAAAAGAAGAACTACTTTCTTTATATACTATAGAAGAGAAATCTTCATTTGAATTAAAACTTTATAATATCGTAGAAAAGCTAAATAATTTATCTATAGAAGAGAAATCAGCGTCGATTATAGCTTTAAAAATGGAAAAAAAAGAAAATGAAAATAAAGAGTAAGTATTAATAAAAAATTGGAAATTCTAAAGGAAAAACTTTACTTCTAAAAAAGAAAAGTTTCAGATTATAAAATAGATTGAATATAAGACTCGAGGATTCTTTCCTAAAAATAAGGAAGTTTTATACCAGGAAAAAGGTTTGCGAACCCTCTTTTTTTTTGCTATACTTAAAAAGAAAGAATAGGTAGGGATGTTTATGAATATAAACGATACAAATGCAGTAAACGAAATAAAAGCTCTAGGGTTAGATATGATAAGTTTAGCCAAAAGTGGACATCCAGGAATTGTCTTATCTGCAGCTCCTATTATTTATACTTTATACGCCCATCACTTAAATATCAATCCTGAAAATCCAGAATGGGTAAATCGTGATCGTTTCATCTTATCAGCAGGTCATGGAAGTGCTCTTTTATATGCAACCCTTCATTTATGTGGTTACAACATTACAAAAGAAGATTTAAAGCAATTTAGAAGTATTGACTCAAAATGTCCTGGACACCCTGAATATGGAATTACTCCAGGAGTAGATATGACAACAGGTGCACTTGGTCAAGGCATTGCCAATGCAGTAGGTTTTGCTTTAGGAGAAAGATATTTAGAAAATCTACTAAAACAAGAAGAAATATCTGAAAATTTTATTGATTATTATACCTATGTTTTATGTGGAGAGGGCGACTTGATGGAAGGTATTTCTTATGAAGCTACTTCTTTTGCTGGAACGCAAAAATTAAATAAATTAATTTTATTGTATGATTGTAATAAAATGACCAACGATGGCTCTATAGATACAGATTTTTTAGAAGATGTAGAAATGCGTTTTGAAGCGATGAATTTTTTTACAACGGTTGTAAAAGATGGTACTAATCTAAAAGCAATTGATAAAGCAATTACTTTAGCCAAAAAACAGAAAAAGCCTTCCTTAATTATTTTCAACACAATTCTAGGACAAGGAAGTATGAATGAAAATAAAAGTGTAGTTCATGGAACTCCTCTAAGTGATGATGACATCTTCCAACTAAAAAGAAAATTAAATATAACAGTGGCCCCTTTTGAAACTAGAAAAGATACGGTTGTCTATGTAAGAAATTTAATAAAAGAAAGAGTGGAACAAAAATACAAAGATTACATAGCAACATTTAATAAATTAAAATCTTCAGGGAACGATCGACTAGTCAACTTGCTTCGAATGCTAATCAACAAAGAAGTCTTAATTCCTTTTGAAAGTTTAAATTATAGAGTAAATGACACTTATAACGAAAGTCTTCGCATGACAAATCATAAAATCTTGAACTTAGTAGCTTCTAAAACAGACTTTCTTATTGGAGGAAGTGCAGATTTAGCCTCATCAACCAAAGCTTATATAGATAATACACATGTTAATTCTCCTATACACCCATTAGGAAGAAACATTAACTTTGGAATTCGTGAGCATGCTATGGGGGGAATATTAAATGGAATGGCTATGCTAGGATTTAAAGTATATTGTAGTACAATGCTTACTTGGAGCGATTACTTAAAACCAGCTTTGCGAGCCAGTGCTCTAATGAATTTGCCTATTACATATATTTTTACCCATGACTCTGTAGCCATTGGTCAAGATGGATCTACCCATGAACCTATAGAACAACTGGTATCATTAAGAAGTATCCCTAACATGATTACTTTTAGACCTTGTGATTTTAATGAAGTATTAGGATGTTGGGAATACATTACCAAAACCAAAAAACCTATAAATCTAGTAATCAGTAAAAGTAATATGCCGAAAATAGCATCTTCAAATGCAAAATTAGTAAGTGCGGGAGCTTATATAATAGGAAAAGAAGAGCAAAAACTAGATGGAATTATTATAGCGACTGGAACAGAAGTTGAAATGGCTATGCAATTAAAAGAACATTTAAAAAATGAAAATATAGATATACGTGTAGTGAGTATGCCAAGCCAAGAATTATTTTTAAAAACTGACAAAGCCTACCAAAATAGTGTACTTCCTAAAAATATCCGTACCATTGTGATTGAAGCAGGATCAAAACTAAGTTGGGGATTATTTGTTCATGATGAAAAATATATTATTGGAATCAATGATTTTGGATACAGTGGTAAACCAGAAGAAGTAATAAAAAAATGTGGATTTGACTATGAAACGATTAGAATGAAAGTTGCACGATTAATTTTAAATAATTAATTTTGCGACTTTTTTCGACAAAAAGTATAAAAATTCTAAGCTATACTGGTTTTGGTGATTAAAATGCGAACATTTTATATTTTTCAAATTAAAGAAGAATATGCAACGCTTACTAAAAATAATCCTTATAACTTATTTAAAATGTTTTCTTATATATACAATATAGATCGCCGTGATATAAATACAGGAGCTCATCTTTTTTATCAATTGATAGAAAGATTAAATAGTAAAGAAATGGATATAAAACTATTTAAAAAATACCAAGATAATTATTTTTATACAAAATTTAAGAATATTCATCAAGTAAATAACATATATAAAAAAGAAGAATCCAAGCTAGAGGTACATAAGCATTTTCTTCTTCTAAAAAGTACAATTATTCATCCCGTTTTCTTAAATGACTTAAAAGAATACCCTAACATCTTTTTATGTGATTTTGAAAACAAAGATTATTTTTGGTTAGACTTACTAGCAATATAATCCTTGTGAAAAAAGAACTTTTTTAGTAAAATAAAAAAAGGAGGAATCTATTATGTTACATGATATATTATTAATAGTCGTAGGGCTGATTGTAGGTTTAGTAATTGGTTTTTTTGTTTCACAAATTGTAATGAAAAAATATATGAAAAAAAATCCTCCCATCAATGAAAAAATGATAGAAGCAATGATGAGTAGTATGGGAAGAAAACCAAGCCAAAAACAAGTAAACCAAGTAATGAAACAAATGACAAAGTACATGTAGTATTTTGTTTTTTATTTCTTTTACATGAACTTTACTATGTCAATAATTTATCTTGATTTGTAAAGTAGAATATGATATTCTATTTACAGAATACAAAAGGTGGTGGAACAATGGAATTCCTATATAAACTATATAGTAATAATTATTTTGGAATAGGTTTGTTTATCGTAATCACAGTTTTAGCATTTGCTTTTTTAATAATATTATTTTTTGGAAAAAAAGATGAAAAAGCTAGAATGGAAATGGAAAAATTAGAAACAATAGCAAACGAAGCTTTAGCGGATAAAAAAATGGATAAAGAATCAATAACAGAAAATGAAAATATAAAGGATAACTTAGAATCTTTTTCTTTAACAGAAGAGTTAGGTACAAAAGAGCAAGAAATTAGTGATGAAATTTCGTTAGAAACTTTTGATGTAAACAATTTAGAAGAAAATAGAACAGAAGATACCTTAAATGGCTTAGAATATGAAGAAGAACCAATTATTTCAAATAATTTAGATTTGGACTTAGATTTTGACATAGATTTGAATAAAGAAGAGGTTTTTTCAGAAGAAACAAGTAGCAATAATTTTACAGAAGAACAAGAAACACGAGAAAGAAATATAAATTTTGTAGAAGAAGAATCGTTTGATAATATCCCATCTTATCGTGATAATTATCGCGAAGAAACAACAATAGATAATTCGGATTATAGAAAAGATTCTTTAGAAGATGAATTTTTACCAAGAAATAATACCACTGAATTTTTAATGGAGGAAAACGATATTATAGAAGAAACTTCTGTAAAAAAACCAATGCCAACGGTATTTAGTTCCGTTTATAAGAATAATGAAAGAGAAGAACTACCAAATGTAGGACTTAATTTAGATACAGAAGAGAGTGCGAATACGATTAGTCAAGTGAGGGAAGAAAAACCATCTATAGTAGAAGAACCAACAGAAGAAATAAAACCTATCGCACCAAAAAAACCAGAATTTGTTATGCCAAAACGAGCTGATATGCCAAGATTAAACAAGACAACAGAAAACAATAACGATAGCATTATAAAATTCTAAATAAAAAAGGTTAATTACTTAAAAATGTTTGAATCCATATAAAGAGACTATAAAAAATGATATAGTCTTTTTAAAATTTTATTAGTAAAATTTGTTTTAATTATCTGAAGATAAAAACTGTTTTATTCTTTTCCAATCGTTTTTTGGCCAGAAAAATATCTTTTTTATTTTTTCATCTCGTATTATATTGTGGCTTTCATCCTCCATATAAATATGTTTTTCTGCATAAGTATAAAGTCCTGCTCTATATAAATTATATGAATAAAAGGCTATTGCTTCATCAGATGGGGCATTTCTTTTAATTGGAATAAGCAAAATTATAAATAATATTATTATTACTATTGTAAGAATACATTTTTTCATTTTATTATCACCACTTAATTTTTTATAACATATATATAAATTTAATGCAATTATAATAAAAAGAGGATAATTTATTTCGATTTTAATTATCTTCTTTAATTAGACTTTAAAACTCAAAAGATTCAATATCTGAATAAATTATTCCATCATTATTAATATCATAAATTACAAAATATTTTAATACTCCTTTAGCATATTGATATCCAGTATTTCGAACAGAAATATTTTGATTGTTATATTTAGAAAGAACTTCATTTATTTTTTTGCTTTCATTAGTTAGGAATTCTTTATCTTTTAATATTGATTTAACATCTTTTAAATTTTCATCAACAATGTAAGAAGTAATCTTAGTAACTTTATTATTTTCTATAATGGCAGTATAAACATTTTCAGTTTTAATTCCATAAGGTGCAAAATTACTTAGTTGTAATTAGCCTTTTTCTATAAGTATGAACAAACAGAATAGGAATAGTAATGACAAAAACAATCGCTGTAAAAATTGGTAGAGCGTAATAAATAACTAATTCATTTGTATAATATTTTCCGATAAACAAAACAGAAAGAAGATAAATCCCTAGAAGAATAAGGGCATGAATAAACCCTTTTTTCTTTTTAGGAAGTAACTCTCGTAGGAAGATACTAGACATGGATAGATAAATAAAAACATCAAATATCCAAGAAAGAGCAACAATATTTTCAATTTTTTCAATAAAATCAAGTAACTTAATTTCTTTTAAAATAATGTATTCTGGGAAACGATAAATGCTAGCAAGAAGTGGCCCAACAACAGCTAAGATTAAAAACATTTTTGCAATTAAGGTAAAACTTCCGAAAAGATAAGAACCTGTACTATTACTTTTATTTGTAACGAGCATCAAAATAGAAGGAGAAACGGATAGAGAAACATAGTAAAATACTGATTTTATAAAAGAAGTCGTCTCTGTAACAAAAAGAGGAGAAATATTGTTAAGTTCGGCATACCCACATAGAGCACATAAACTAAGTAAAGTTAAAAGAGCAGAAATAGGAAACAAACAAGCTGAAACCCGAAAAGTAGTAATTATCCCATTTTTAGAAATACGAAGAATAAGTAGAAGAAGAGGCAAAGAAATAAACCAAATTGGTGTACGAATTAAGAAAAAAGAAGAAGCAAAAAGTTGAATAAAAGTAAGACCTTCTGCTAGAAGAACCATACCAAATAACAAAAGAACAATGCGTAAGAAAAAGCCTAAACCTTTCATTTCACTTAAAACATCAGTTAAATTTTTTTCTCCTTTATATTTTTGAATTTTATTAATAAGAAAAATAAGAAGAACACCAATGATTGTTCCAACAAGAAAAGCTAAAACACTATCTTGTTTGGAAAGACCGATAATAGCAGAGAATCCAATTCCTAAAAATAAAGCTCTTGTCAAAAAAT
>CAQBKK010000043.1 GCA_948760655.1 uncultured Bacilli bacterium
TCTGTTGAAATTTTTACATTTTGCTCTTCAATCTCTATACCTGATTTTGGCTTATTAAAAGAAGTTAAAACGATGAACTGACTTTCATCATTAGGGCAAGGAACACGAAAATGCATTTCTTTTGCGTCTCCATTAATAACATTAAAAGTAACTGATTCTTCCTCTGTTAAATAAGTGACCAAATTATATTCTTTAAAAATAGCAAGAGGACCTAACTTTATCACACCATTTTCGATGACTAAAGAGGAAACATACGTATCTTTTCTAGGATCGATAATATTTGTAACAAATGTTTCGTAATTCAAGTCCGCTGCAATGTTATTAGAAAAAATATTGCTATCAATTAGCTTGGCAACAGCAGTACTTACAACAGGATTATTGGCATCTGTATTTTTTAATATTTCTAAAGCCGAAACATCTTTGGCTACCACTAAATAAAAAATGTTTCGAATATGATTATCTCGTAGTAAAAAATCAATAATTTCTTCCACATGATTTTTCGCCATTTCCTCATTAATAATTAAGGTTTTTAAATGAGCCATATAAGGAAATTTTGCAATTTCTAAAGAAGCATCTGAAAAAGCTTCACTAATAGAATTTCCATTTCCTTCTACTGTATAAACTTTTGGCTGATTTTGATTATCATCTTTACTGACTGTATTTAAAACTTCAAATCCAACATGGTAACGATCATTTTCATAATCAAGGGAAATCCCAGAAACAATGGCGGTATCATTTAATTCGGTATAATCATAACAGCCACTACTAAAAAAAAGTAGAAAGAGCAGAACAACTAAGAACTTTTTCATGCTTCACGTATCCTTTCTTTAATTTGGTTCTTTTTAGTAAGTACTTTGCTTCGTTTTTTATCATTAACAAATTTTACTTTGAAAAGTGTTTTCTTAATATAGGTGAAATCAAAAGGAACAATAGGGTAGTAATAAGGTTTACCAGCAGATTTTACACTTGTGATGTGAATTAAAAAATAAACAAGGGAAAGAGCAATTCCATAAAGTCCATACATAGCAGCTAAAATCAAAAAGATAAATCGAAAATATCGTATAGCATTGATGACTTCAAGTTCAGTAAAAATAAGACTCGTAATAAAAGTGAAGGCAATGACAATAATCATAATAGGACTAACAATACCAGCAGAAACTGCCGCTTCACCGAGTACTAAAGCCCCTAATATTGAAATAGCACTTCCATAACTACTTGGGAATCTAAGATCGCTTTCTCTTAATATTTCACATACAATCACCATGACAATCGCCTCGATAATGGTAGGAAAAGGAACACCATCATTCTGTGCTGCAAAATTAACGAGCAAACTAGTCGGAATCGTTTCCATATTGTAATTGACAAGGGCAATGTAAAAACCAGGGAGAATCATAGTAAAGAAAAATGACGCAAAACGTAAAATTTTCAAAAAGTTAACGTTTATATTACGATTATAATTATCAACAACAGGATTGATAAAATCTGCAAAAAAAGAAGGTAAAATCAAAACAAAAGGAGAAGTATCCACCATAATACAAACTTTTCCTTCCAAAAGAGCAGTAGCAATGACATCAGGTCGTTCACTTTGTGAAATTGTTGGAAAAGGAGTATTTTGATTTTCAGATAAAATATTGGCAATGTTTCCTGCATCAATAATTCCATCGACATCAATCGTATTTAACTTATCTTTAATAGTAGTAACAATTTCCATATCGGTAATATCATCAAAATATAAAATTTGTACTTTGGTATTAGTTTTTCTACCCATATTCAAGTCTTCACTTTTTAAATGACTAGATTTAATGCGACGTTTTAAAAGACCTAAATTAATTTGAATATTTTCTGTAAAAGCATCACTTGGCCCATAAATTGACTTTTGTACCTCAGGAACACTCACACTTCGATTAATATCCGCTTTTGTTTCAAAAGCAAGAATTTCTTTACTTGTTAAAACAATCGTAAATCCGTTGGTCAAATAAAATTCAATTTGGTCTACTTCTTCAATTTTAACAGTATTAGGCCCAGGAATAATACTTCCCATATTGTACTTTTTTACATCTTTTAAATTATTAATAGAAGTTAATTGCTTTAAGATATAATCATTAACTTTGTCACTTCCTGTAACACTTTCTAAATAAATGACATAAATATCTCCAAAATGCTTGGTAGCAATTCGTTTCGTTATAAAATCAGTATTTTTTTCAAACTCTTTCTCTAAGCGCTTTAAGATTTTTTCTTGCATACATTTCACCATTTTTAGTATTGGCAGAAAATGGAATGGTATACAAGAATTGAAAAGAAAAATAAAATTTTATTAAAATGAAAAATTGGCCTAGACAAATGGATAAAATCTGCTAGTCAATTTTTTTTACTAGATAATTCTACCAAATTGGTGATTTGTAGTATAGTTTTCTTCGTGTTAAAGTGTCATTGCGAGGCACTATAGATAATGTTTGCCATTTCTAGCTGTAAAGGAGATGGTGAGAAAAACTTTATCCTAGTAGAAATTAAGGAAAGCATTAACTTTGTAGTGTCTCGCTTTTATTAATTAAACAGGATAAAATCATGAAAAAATGAAAAGAAAGCTAACAAGCCCAGAAAAAAGGATTAGTTAGTCTTTTTGTTCTCTTATAGGAAAGTTCATCAAAGAGTTAAAAATGAAAATTTGCAAATAGAAAATGAATTGTGCATGAAAAAATACAACTCGTTTTAGAGTCAAAAAATTTAATCTTCGTATTTGTAAATTTTACCTTTAACTCCTATATAATATTTTGGAACCATGTTCCCAATCAAATCTAGGTGGAACAGAAGTATCTACATTTACTTGATCAGTTCAATCAAGCATTTCCATCAGTAGGAATAAATTAAATAGCTTTATACTTAGGACATAGTAAGAAATCAATATTAAAAGATGTAATAAGAATTATCCATAATATTTGATGGTAGAATTTAAGTTCTTTGACAATTATAAAATATATGTTACTAATTAAATAACAAAAAGAAGCAAAATATTATCTTGCTTCCTATCTTGGAAAGTTATCATTTACACAAAAATTTTTATCTTATTTTTTTCTTTAAATTCAAAACTTTATCTGATTCACTAGAGTAATCAAAGACAAATTCTTCTTCTCTATCAATATTTTCTAGTATTTGTTTTAATGTTTTATACTTGATTTTGTCAATACTATTTAAAGTAAACACTGGTTGATTTGCAGGAGTAGAATGTATCAATTCTCTCGTTTTTTCATCTATATTAGCTAAAACGTTATAATTTTCTTTTACTTTCTTATTTAATCTTTTTTCATTATCTAATAGCATTTTATTTTTTTTAACATCTTTAATATTTCTTTTACTATCTATCATACTATAAATTCTATATCCGAGATTAAATAAAAACCCACTACCACAAATAGCACACACCACACTTATTATTGGTGCAACGCTATTACCGATTAAAACACCAAAACAAATGTCAAGTACATAAAGACTAAATAAAACCCACTTCCAAGATTTTGAAAATCTTTCTTCTTGTTTACTTATAAATTCATCTGATTGTAAAACTTGTGCTTTCATTCTTTTAAGTATCTTTTTTTCATTCCTAATAGTATATGGAATGACATAATTTTCTCCATTTGCAAGATTAACTATTATTTGATTATCTTTAACTATATAATTTAATATAAATGTTTTAGAAGCTTCTAAATTAAGTGAATAATCTTTCATAAAATACCCCCAATAATATATATTTTTTTTAGTCCTAAATAATAGGATTTAATGAAAGAGTACTTCCTCTTTATCAATGGAAGTTACTTTATCATAAAAAGACAGCAATGTCAATTATGATAAGGTAATGGATAGGGCAACCGCATAAAAATAAATAAAAATTTTAAAAAGAAGAAAAATAAGATAAAATATATAATGAATAAAGGGAGACCAAAAAAAAGAACGATTTAATTATATAAATCCACAAGATTTAAAACATGAATTAACAAATTGTATAGCAATGATTATATTTGGTATTCTTGCAGGACATTATGGCGTCGAAAACATTGCTTTTTTTTTAAATAAATGAAGAATATTTTAATACAGAATTAAATTTAGAAAATGGTACGCTTTCTCTTGATACTAGAATATATTCTTTAATTGCTCCTGAAGAATTTATGAAAATATTTGTTAGATGAGTAGAAAATATCATAAAAGAAAAAAATAAAATTTACACTAAATGTAATAATTGACTTAGACAAATGGATAAAATTTACTAAGTTAATTTCTTTTTTTCGCTAAGTGAATTTAGTAAATTGGTGATTTGTACTATAGTTTTCTTCGTGTTAAAGTGAATTTGTGAGACACTATAGGTGATGTTTTGCCATAACAAAATATATTTTGGAGGTGGCTTTATGAGTAAGAAAGATTTATTAATTCTAGTATTACTTATAATAATCATTTTATTAATCCTATATAACTAGATAAAATTCGGGTTTTGGCTGATAGAAGGGTTAAAAAAACACCATCCTAGTAGGAAGGTGCAAGCACATTGGCAAGCACTAACTTTGTAGTGTCTCGCTTAAATTAATGATAATATATATTTTCGTAAATGTAAATTCTTTTTATGTATTAATTAAAAAATGATATAATTAAAAAAGAAAGAAGAGAAGAAAATATGAAACTAAAAGTTTTAGTAGATAATAATACTTTCATTAATATGTACTATTTAGGAGAACCAGCCGTTAGTTATTATATCGAAGATGCTGATACAAAAATAATATTTGATGTAGGCTATTCAAATGTTTTTATAGAAAATGCTAAAAAAATGAATATTGATATTTATAAAGTAGATAAATTAATTCTCTCGCATGGACACGATGACCATACAGGGGGATTACCATATTTAATGAATAAAAAAAGCAATATAGAACTTATAACTCATCCAAGTACGTTAAATTACAAAGAAGAAGAAGGAAAAAGTATTGGTTCGCCTTTAAACCAAAACGATTTAGAAAAAGTTTGTAAACTAAATTTGTCAAAAAAACCTCTAAAAATAAGCGAGCATATTACTTATCTTGGAGAAATTCCAACAAGTAATGAATTTGAAAATAGAGAAACAATAGGGAAAAGAAATAACAATGGTGTGATGGAAATGGATAGTATTGAAGAAGACTCTGCTATTTGTTACCAAAGCGAAAAAGGTTTATTTATTATTACAGGATGTTCACATAGCGGAATTTGTAATATTATAGAATACGCTAAAAAAGTATGTAACGAAAGCAGGATTTATGGCGTAATTAGAAGCAAAAATACAAATAGCAAAAGAAATGAAAATATATGAAGTAGGCGTAGGTTTAGAATTAAACATTGCGTAAAATATATAATACAAAAAAAATAAAATTTATACTAAATTTAAAAATTGACCTAAACAAATGGATAAAATCTGTTAAGTCAATTTCTTTTTTTCTTTAGGAAAAATTACTGAATTGGTGATTTGTACTATAGTTTTCTTTGTGTTAAAGTGTCATTGCGAGCACTATAGATAATGTTTGCCATTTCTAGCTGTAAAGGAGATGGTGGCTTTATGAGTAAAAAAGATTTATTAATCACAATATTACTTATAATAATTATTCTCTTGATAATTTTTAATTAGCAAGAACTCTTTAAGGGGGTTTTGGAATAATAAAAACACTATCCATAGTAGGAAAGTGTTTGACCAAAATAGGCAAGCACTAACTTTGTAGTGTCTCGCTTAAATTAATGATAATATATATTTTCGTAAATGTAAATTCTTTTTATCGAATTTCTATTGTATAATAAAAATGGTGTTAATTATGTACGAAGTAGAAATAAAAAGAATGGATTACGAAGGAAGAGGCATAGGTTTTATAAATGATTTAGTAACCTTTATACCGAACGCCTTGCCAGGAGAAAGAGTAACTTGTGAAATCATAGAAAAGAAAAAGAATTACCAAATAGCAAAGGTAATAGACTACAAAGAAGAAGTTCCAAAACGTTCCAAACCTTTTTGTCCTTATTATTTAAAATGTGGTGGTTGTCATTTAGAACACATGCCTTATGGAGAAACAATAAAGTATAAAAAAGAAAAAGTAGAAAATATTCTAAGAAAAGAAAAAATAGAGTATCGAGAGATAGAAACAATAGCAAATCCATCTCCTAAAAATTATCGTAACAAATTATCTTTAAAAATAAAAAATAGTCATATCGGATTTTATGGAGAAAATACCCATGACTTAATTGAAATTAAAGAATGTCCATTAGCTAAAGAATGTATAAATCATTGTTTAGAAAAAATAAACGCCTTACAAATCAAAAATGGAACGATTACAATACGTGCAAATTATAATGACGAAATTCTATTAATAATAGAAACGAGTGACACCATAAAATTCACGGAAACAATATTTGAAAATCTAAAATTAGTAGGAGTCATATTAAATAATAAAACTATTTATGGCGTGAACTTTTTCTACGAGCGAATGAACGGATTTTTATTTAAGGTAAGTTACGATGCTTTCTTTCAAATAAACCCAAATATAACCAATAAAATGTTTTCGTTAGTAGAAGAAAATATAGAAAATGCAAATACAGTTTTAGACCTATATGCGGGAGTTGGCACACTAGGAATACTTGCAAGTAAAAAAGCAAATAAAGTATATAGTATTGAAATTATAAAAAACGCTGTACTAGATAATATAGAAAACAAAAAATTAAATAAAAAAGAAAATATTTATCCTATGCTTGGAGATGCTGAAAAAATACTTCCTAAAATAGAAGAGACATTAGACGCAATTATTATCGATCCACCAAGAAAAGGATTAGACAAAAATTCTAGAAATCTTTTGTTAAAAAGTAATGCCTCAAAAATAATTTATATTTCATGTAATCCTATGACACTGGCAAGAGATTTAAAAGAACTAACAAAAATTTATGAAATAAAAAAGTTTTATGTCTTAGATATGTTTAGTTACACGCATCACGTTGAATGTGTATGCGTGTTAAATAGGCGATAAAACCTTATAAATAAAGGGAAAATCAACTATTCAGTAGGGGTCAAAAAAATGGTGAAAAACGAGTAAATTATTGATATTTTTACTAATTTTTGAAAAAAACATTGTGGAGGTTGTCTGTGGAGAATATGTTTCATCATACCACCCTAACTGGTATGTATTGACTAGCCCAAATTTGGTAGTAAGGAGCAGATTGTAATGAAGAAAATAAAGTTAAAATTAGACCAAGCAGAATTTGGAATAATAATAAATAAATTAGTGGAATTTAAAAATAGGTTGATAAGAGAAAAAGAAGATACTGCTCTTATTGATGACTTATTATTAAAAGATAAAAGTAAATAATTGATAACATACTTTGAACTGATTATAATTGTCAGTTCTTTTTATCAAAAAAATTTACAAAAATGCACAAAGTAAATTGGTTTTTTTGTGCAAAAATGTTAATATATATTTAGGTGATAAAAATGTTATATACAAGAAAAGAAATTTCTAAAACATATACTTCTACATATCAATTAAACAAAGCATTGAGAGATAAAAAAATTTTTAAAATTCAAAATGGTATTTACTCTGATGAAGAATTTGTAAATCCTTTAGCAGTAATTACTAAAAAATATCCTTCTTTTATCTTCACAATGGATAGCGCGTTTTATTATTGGGATTTAACTGATGTTATACCAGATAGATTTTGTTTAGCAACAAAACAAACGAGTATTAGATTTAAAGATGAAGATATAAAACAATATTTTGTTGATGATGAAGTGTTCGAACTTGGAAAAACTACTTTAAAAATTGAGAATGTAGAAATAAATATATACGATAAAGAAAGAATGTTAGTAGAGTTAGTTAGAAAGAAAACACAACTTCCATTAGATTATTATAAAGAAATAATATCTAGTTATAGAAAAATAGTAAATACTCTAGATTCATTTAAAATATCTAAATATATTTCGTATTACAAAAATGAACAAACACTATATAATAGAGTGCAAAGTGAGGTGTACTAATCTGAATATAGAAAAAATAAGACAAGAATATATGAAAAATGGCTACACTAGAGTAAATGCAATTGCAAAAGCATGTCAAGATATAATTTTAAAAGAAATATCTGAAAGTCCATATTTTAAAAATGTAACTATAAAGGGTGGAGTTGTAATGCACAGTATTTCTAATGATAAGCGTAGAGCCACTCGAGATATTGACTTGGATTTTATAAAATATTCGTTAGAGGATGATTCTATCTTAAGATTTATAAATAAATTAAATGATAACAATGATGGAATAACTATTACAATAGAAGGGAAACCAGAGTCATTGCATCATCAAGATTATGATGGCAAAAGAGTTAATGTTATCTTGAACGATTCTTATAACAATACAATGAAATCAAAACTGGATATAGGAGTACATAAGAATTTTGATTTAGAACAAGAAGAATATTGTTTTGATCTTAGTGCTACAAATACTACTGCAACATTATTTATAAACTCAAGTGAGCAGATCTTTATTGAAAAATTAAAATCTTTATTAAAATTTGGAGCATTATCTACAAGATTTAAAGATATCTTTGACTTTTATTATTTGATAAATAATACAAATATAGATAAAGAAAAATTTAATAGATATATTAAAGATATTATATTTGATGATGATTCTATACCAGTAAATAATATAGATGAAGTCATTGTAAAAATGAAAAATTTATTTTCTGATAAAATATTTATTGCTAATTTAAAGGATGCAAGAAATAATTGGCTTGATATTCCAGTTAATAAAGTATTAGAGAATATACTTCAATTTTTAGAAAGTGTGGCAGCGGAAGTTAGTATGTAAAAAATAATATAATATGAAATATTTGGAAGAAGATGAAATAGTGAATTGTATCACAGAAATAACAAAACGTGATATTTTAGATTTATTCAAAAATGGACTGGAAATAGAAAATTTTTTTGAAACTAAAACAGTTAGGTATGCTTATTTTGGTAGACTTGAAGAATTAGATTTTCTTAAAAGACTATACAAATTGGAAGAAATGTCGAGTTATGATTCAAGATTTCCAAATGCAGAGGGTGATATCTTGCAACATACAGTTAATAATGATGATTATCCTAATTGTTGGGTGTTTGAAGATGAAAGATTTTGTTTGCAAAATGGTAATGACGAAATGTATTTGAAATTTTTATGTGAAATATTTCATCCTACAGTCAGAAACGAAAAAGGCTATTGGAAAGAGTTTTTAAACGAAATAAACAAATTATTGCAAAATGATGGATATGAACTTTATCCTAAGGAAAAGATATCTAATCGTGATGTTTATGGATGGAAAATATTTCAAAGAGAAGAAGCACTATTTGTTCCCTCAAAGGAATGAAAAAGATATAAAAGAAAAAAAGATAGTCTTATCCATAAGTAAAAAGGCAAGGAAACAGATTTATGAATTTTTAGAACGATGCA
>CAQBKK010000044.1 GCA_948760655.1 uncultured Bacilli bacterium
TTCACTTAATACTTCATGGATAAAAGTACTTGTATACAATTTTTTATTGTAAAGAAGGGCACAAGGTACCCCAATTGTAAGAACAGGAATATTAAAAGTTTTTTGATTTATTTCTTTGGCAGCATTTAGTACACTTCCTGGAATAATTCCTGTATCGTTTATTTCTATGGCTTGGTTTAGGTATTCTTCTTTATTCGTTGCTAAAGAGTCTATCATAATTATCATATTTGGTTTTATATTTTCTACTACCATTTTAATAAGTTCAAAGGAATTAATTCCCGTTTTATCCGTAACTGATGGATTAAATAAAGCAATTTTAGGTAGTGTTAAAAAATCGTGGTAATGATTTGTTGCAATTAATTTTTCAGTGACATAATAACCTAAAGCATCTGCATCTACCGATTTATTTCCAAGTCCTACTACTAAAACTTTATTGGCGTTTTCATATTTTTTTAAAAAAAATTTTATTATTCTTTCTAGTTCTTTCGTTAAATAGTTTTTTTTCGTGTGTAAGTGTTCATAAGGAAATTCCATTACTACATAGTCTCCTTCTTTATGATTTAGTGTTTTTTTATTTTCTTTTGTTACTATATAATGTGTTGTTGTGCATGTTTTATTTTTCTTTTTTTCTAAAATATCTTTTTTTTCTATTTTATCTACCGCAGAGTCTAAAAATAATTTTGGTTTCATTTTGTCACCATCTTTCTTCTATTTTTATTATGAGACATATTTTTTTATTTATCACATAAAGTATTTACAAAGAAACTTGCAAAAATGCTTTTAGTTTGATAGAATTGTTAGTGAATTTAGGAAAGGAGATTTTTATGCCTAATATTAAAAGTTCAAAAAAAGCTGTTAAAGTTATTGCAAAAAAAACAGATAATAATCATGAACTAAAAGCTAGAGTTAAAAATCTAATAAAGAATTGTGATCTTGCTATTCATGCTGGAGACAAAGAAAAAGCTACTAGTTTATTTAATGAGATGAAAACAAATATTGATCATGCAGTTAATAAAGGGTTAGTAAAATCTAATACTGCTGCTAGACAAAAATCTAGATTATCTAAAAAAATTAAAGAAATGAAGTAATATTAAAATTTTTCGTACTTCATTTTTTTATGGTAAAATTAGAAAAGGTGATGTATTTTGAAATTTATAAAAAAAATGATTGTTCCTCTTTTTTGTTTAGGTCTTTTAGGATTTACAATTTTTCATTTAGATACTATTACTGATAAAATTGCTGAGACACTCGAAAAAAATCCAAGGGTTGTTTTAGAAAATAGTAATTCTTATAAAAAGGACGATGATTTTGTTTTTGTTCAAAATACTAGTGATTTTGTGCCTTTGAGTTATAATGATTTGTTAAATATTTATTATACGATTACAAATAATGGATTTAATACTTTTACTTTTTATTGTCCAAGTGAATACAAAGATTGTTTAAATGATGTGGAAAAAATTAGTAATGATCCTGAAACACTTACAAATATTAATAATTTTGTACATCCTTATAATGGTTTTTCTAATGTAAGAACGGTGATTTCAGAGTCTGGTGAAATTAATATAACAATTAATTATTTGTATACGGAGGAAGAAATTTTAAAAATTAATGCCAAAGTAGATGAAATTTATGAAGAAATTATAAATGATTCGATGGATGCGTATGAAAAAATTAAAACGATTCATGATTATATTATTAATCATACAAAATACGATGTAGAAAGAAATGCAAGTGATGTATCACAATTTACTTCTTATAAAGCTTATGGCCCTCTTTTAGAAGGTTATGCTACTTGTAACGGGTATACGGATGCTATGGCTCTCTTCTTAACAAAAATGGGAATCAAAAATTTTAAAGTTGCCACTGAACTTATGCAAACCGATGCTTCTGGACATGTCTGGAATGCTCTTTATTTGAATGATAAGTGGCTTCATTTAGATCTTACATGGGATGACCCTGTAAGTGATGATGGAAAGGATTATTTACAACATAAGTATTTTTTAATTAGTTCGGAAGATTTAGAAAAAGCAGATGTTGGAGAAGTAATCGTAAAAGATCACCTATTCAACAAAAGAATTTATCCAGAATTAAAAAAGTAATGTAAAAAAATTAAACATTACTTTTCTTTTGGGTTGTTTTCAATGTATTTTACTACTTCTTTTATCGTATTGGAAAAATTGTCATAATCTACATGAAACCACTCTATGTTCATTTGATTTTCAAACCAAGTATATTGACGTTTGGCATAATTCCTTGAATTTTTCTTGCATTCTTCTACTACATTTACAAGAGTTTTTTTATTTTCAAAGAAGGAATATAATTCTTTATATCCTATTCCCGTCATTAATGGCTTTGTTTTTAAGTTTTGTAAATAAAAAGGTTTTACTTCATCTATAAGAGGCACAAGCATTTTATCAAATCGGTCATTTATCTTTTCATAGAGTATTTCTCTATCTGTTGTAAGACCAATGAAGTATACATCTTCATATACTAATTTAAATTCTTCATCTGTTGGTGTCCAGCCAGATTCTAACTTGGTCAGTAAACGCATCATTCGATTCCTATTTTTATTGTCATAAACAAAACCACTTTCAAAAGATTCTATTCTACTTTCTAATTCTTCATTGGTTAATGATTCATAGTAGGTATTATATTCATCTAGTTCGCATTCAAATTCATAGTTATAAAGAACTGCTTTTAAATAGTAGCCAGTTCCTCCAACAAAGATGGGAATTTTATTTTTATTTTTAATCTCCTGAATACATTTTCTAGCGTCTTTTTGGTAATCAAAGACGGTATAATTTTCTGTAACGTCCTTCATGCTCAGAAGGTGATGGGGAATGTGTTCCATTTCTTCTTTTGTTGCTTTCGCAGTTCCTATATCTAACCCTTTGTAAATTTGCATAGAATCTGCATTGATAATCTCGCCATTGTATATTTTGGCAAGTTCAATACTTAAGCGAGTTTTTCCAACACCTGTTGGACCGACGATTGCTAAAATCATTCTACTTTCTCCTTATTCTTTATTTCTTCTACTATTTTATTACCATATTAGCAATTGGGCTATTTTATTTTTGGCTTATCTGCTAACGCCATCCATTTTAATCTAACCCACCATTTATTCTATTTCTTTTTCTTGTATATTCTTCTAAATAAATTTCAAAAGATTGGGTGTCTATACCATCTTTTGCAAGACTCTCTCTTTCTTGCATTCCCCATTTGCCTTTCTTATATTTTTTTATATATTCATCCATCTTTTCTCCATATTTAGTTAATTTTTCGAAAAGTTTTTCTAAATCTTCTCCACTTCTTATGTTTTCTTGATTATTTTTTAAAAAATGAAGTTGTAATGAAGCTATATTTAAAATTCTTTTTACAGCTTGATAATCAGTAGTTCCTGTTGCCCAGCTATAATAAAGGCCAAGCAGTATAGGAACTACATAAAAGGAATACAAATTTATTGGTTGCATAAAGATTTCTATAAAATTTTGAATTGTCAAATTTTCTAATGTAGAAAAAATGGCTCCTCCTATAGATAGAGCAAATCCCGCTCCCAGTGATATAGTTGGTATAGTAAACATTAATTTAGCGTACGATTTTCTCTGTGCTTCCCATTCTTCTATTTTCTTTTCTAATTTTTTTATTTCTTCATAAAACACAAAATTATCTAGTGTATTTTCAGTTGTTTTTTCTGTATTTAAAACACTATTATGATTTTCTAAATTCATTACTGTACTTGGCTGCTGTAAATTTTCCATTTTTCTTTCTTCTTTCTAAAAAAACAATCCTATTCTAGCATTAAACTTAATTTATTACAATTTTTACTGAATTAGATCGCAGATAAATTTTAAAACTTCCCCGTATTTTTCAATGGCTGTTTCTCCTGGATTTACCAAAAAGTCATCAAAGATTATTAAAATGTCTTCTGTTTTTAATTTCCCCTTTTCTTTGAAACATTTTTTAGCCATTGTTTCTCCTCTTTCTTTTTCTATTATGTCTAATGCCTTTTTAGCGTTTATTTTTACAATTCCATTTAGCTCTTCTTCTTGGTAATTAAACTCGTCTAGGTTCCCTGCAAATTCACAGCAATAAACGTTTGCAAAAGCTCGATCTTTAAAAGTACTGCCATCTGGTTCTTCTCTATCCATAATGAATTTTACAACATTAATTAATTCTGCTTTCGTATAATCAATTTCATATCCTATCTCTTCTTTTATTTCTCGTCCAAAAGCCTCAGGCACTGATTCTCCAGCTTGTACATGCCCTGATGCTGTAGTATATAGTTTATTCTTGTCTTTTCTAATTTGAAAATAAATGTTTCCTTCTTTGTCATACAACCAACAATGCACTGTTTTATGCCATAAAGCGTCTCTGTGAACAACACTTCTTTCTTCTTTTCCTAAATGATTGCCTTCCTCATCGTAAATATCTAAATATTCCATAAAAAAAACCTTCTTTCATTTTTTATTATAGCAAACAAAAATACTCCATGCTATACTATTTTTATTGGAGGAAGTTTATGTTAAAAGAATTTAAAGCGTTTATCTCAAGAGGGAATGTTGTTGATTTAGCTGTTGGTGTTATTGTAGGAGGAGCTTTTGGCAAGATTGTCACTTCTTTAGTGAATGATATTTTAATGCCTATTATTGGCATCCTTTTAGGGGGCATTGATTTTACAAATTTAACAATTACTATCAAGGATGCAACAATCACATATGGATTGTTTATTCAAAATGTGATAGATTTTCTAATTGTTGCTTTTTGTGTTTTTCTTTTTGTTAAAGTCATTAATAATCTTTCTAAATTAGGGCATAAATCTGATAAGAAAAAAGATAATGTGCGTGAACAAGTTGTTGAAACTGAACTCTCTATTCTAAAAGAGATTCGTGATGAATTAACGAAACAAAATAAAAAAGCTACTCTTTCAAAAATGAATATGAAGCCAAAAAAAGAATCGTAAATGATTTCTTTTTTATTTGTTTTTTTGATAAAAATATATTAAAAGTTGTTTAGCCTTTTTTTCTAAAGTATTTCATTTCTTGCTTTTCCTCTAAATCTATTCCTGTATCATAAGATATATTGGGAAAATAGTTTTTTAAATGTTCTAAATTTTTATTTCCATATAAGTATTTATTACATTCTTCTATAGCAATGGTTGCCTTTTCTATACTGCTTAGATATAAGTCTAAGGCACTTTTGTTAGAAAATTTACCCGTTACAGGATGTTGCCAAGACTTGTGCGACTCATTAGCTATTTCCTCTGTAGTAAGATTGTTTTGTTTTAAATATCTTCTGTAACTCACCACGAATTCACATAATTTTTGGTTGTTGAATGGTGAGTTTTTTAGACAAATTTCACACATTAGTATAACTAGTAAAGTTTTTTGATAGTTTCTTGCTCCATGTTTTAAATTATACGTTTCTAAATAAAGGGCATCTAATACTCGTTTGCATTCATCAGGAGCTAAAGTAAAGTACTTCGTTATTTTTAAATCTAAAATGGATTCATTTAATCTTTTTTTTACATAATAAGCATTTAAATAACTTTCTACTAAAGTGTGGCAACTTACAAATTGTCCTTTTACACTATGTGTTCCTTTTTCAAGGTAATAAACATAGGGATGAATAGCAGTATCTAAAAAGTAATGACATATATGACCATATAACATAGATACAATAGAAGGATTTTCCATTTGTTTTTCTATTTTTACTTTTCTTAAGAAATTTAGCAAAAACTCTTGGGTTTTTGTATTATGGGTTAAATAGTTATAAAGAGATAAATCAATTCCATGAGAAAACGTAGTCATTAATTTGCTGTCTATCTCTGTGTTTAGAATTTTTGCTTCTTCTAATTTATTATAGGTTTCAAGTGCCATTTGGGCATGTGTTATGTATGAGGCCATTTTTTTTCTCCTTTTGTATTTATTAAAAATTATTTGTTTTTTGATGTCAAGTAACAAATTATATTAAATTTTCATCTGTATTTGCTATTAACGTTCACCAATATTTTCTATTATTTCATATGTTTTAAATTTATAAATCGTTTTTGGAAGTTCTTTAAATTTTATTTTAGATATATCTATTGATTTGTTCAGTTCAATTAGTTTTTGATTTTTAATTATTAGTTCTTTCTTAGATATTAATATATTTGAAAATTTTAAATTAGGATGATTTGTTATAAATTCTGGTATGGATTTGTATTTTAATATTTTTACTGCGGTTATATTGCCTATTCCTTTTACTCCTTTTATGTTATCACTTTTATCTCCTACTAAAGATTTAAATATCACATATTTTTCTGGGAGTATATTGTATTTTTTTATGACTTCTTCTTTATTATATAAGATACTTTTTTTACCTCTTGGAACAAATAAAAATACATTGTTATCAACTAATTGTATAAAATCGGAGTTTGTTGAAACAATTATATATTGATAATCATTATTAGGAGTTTTAGAAACTATTGAAGCAATTAAATCATCTGTTTCATGGTTTTCTACTTCTAAATAAGGAATATTTAGATAATCTAATGCCTTTTTTATTAAAGGTAATTGAGAAAAAGGATTTTCTTCTTCTACAATATTACTATAGTCTATTCTATTAGCTTTATATTCTTTATCTATTTCTAAATTACTATTTTTGCTTGTTTCACTATCAAAAATAACATATAATGAATCTGGTTTAAATTCATCAACTATTTTTTTTAACTTCCAATAAATCCAATTAAACCTCTAATATCTTTACCTTTTCTATTTTTAATCGGTGCAGGTATTCCATAAAGCATTCTAAATAGTAGATTATGCCCGTCAATTAAAACATTTTTTTTCATAAACTATCACTCCTTTAAAGAAAAAGATAGGTATGATTAGATTATACTTATCTCTAGGGTCAGTCCAAACGACTGAATAAAATAATTTTATGCTTAAATTCAAACCTTTTTCAAAGTTCGAATGTATTCGCTTCTGGTGCGTTTACTGATGGGGTTTTGCACTCATCAGTAAAAAATAAGTTCATTTGTATTTGATGAATTAATTATATCGCTGTTTAATACATTAATCAACAACTTCTAAAAATTTTATCAGCAAATTAAATGTTTTTATCCATGAACTTATAAATGTTAATTCATCTAC
Organism: uncultured Bacilli bacterium; assembly: GCA_948760655.1. Next base: position 7,131 of record CAQBKK010000044.1, read on the forward strand.
TGTATGATATTTTCTTATAATACTTCCAATAGAAATAATATCTAAACCATCTATTCTTTTCTTTATAGCAGAACATTCAATACTACCATGCCATATTTCTTCCAAAGGATATTCAGAATATTCTTTAAAATATAATTCTTTATATTGCCTTAATAACTCTGATTCATAATCTACTTTCCAAATAGAGTCTGTATAAATTTCATTAACAACAAAATTATTATTTAAATTTCTAGTTTTGTTATTAAGTTCTTCAAGTTCGTTTTCATCCATACTCCTAAACACATAATAAATACTAACTTTATTATCAGATGTTTTAATTAATCCTAGGTTAGCAGATGCCATATTTTTAGTAATATACCCACATTTTAAATCTAATACTTCATTTAATATATTTTTGGTATCTTTACTAGAAAAAACCACTTGATTATCAACTTTATCTATTTTAGCATTTAATCCTTTAAAAATATCATTCACATTGATACCTGTATTTATAATAATTTCACAAAAGGAAGCCAAATCATTTTCAGAAATCCCACCATCTATACTTTTTATAAAAACATCTTTGTCTCTTAATAAATTAGCCATAGTAGTTATAGCATTCTTTTCGGATAAATCAACATCTTCTCCCGAATTTCCTCCTGGAAATCCATCGATTAGAATTTTATAACTAGGTAAATTGTTTTCAATTAATTTTCCATTATATACATACTCATTGCATATATCTCCATCTGCACCTATAAATATGCCATTATCTTTTGAATTATCAAGATTGATTAATCTTTTGCTTTCAACTTTATTATATGGAAAAGTGATTGCTCCATTAAATGTAGTTTCTTCTTCGGTTGTAAATAAAAATTCTAAATCAGGATGTTTTAAATTGTCATTCTCCATAATAGTTAGCATCATAGAAAGGCCTACACCTTGATCTGCGCCTAAAGAAGTATCTTTAGCAGTTACTTTATCCCCATCAATAATTACTTCAATTCCATCATGAAAAAAATCATGATTACTGTATTTGCTTTTAACACATACCATATCTAAATGTGCTTGTAAAGCTATTGGTTTAGAATTAATATTACCTTTTTTCTTTATTAGAACATTATTATTTTCATCTTTAAAATAATAGAGTTTTTTTTCTTTTGCAACATTAACAAAAAAATCTGCTATTTTTTCTTCGTGACTTGATTCTCTAGGAATTTTAGAAATTCTTAAAAAATTGTTAATTAAAGTTTCTTTCATAAATTATCCTTTTCTATTTTTTAATTCACATTAGTTCCGCTTGTGGAACCCACTCTATTTATTATCGTTAAATTCGGCTTTTTGTTTTTCTATTTCTAATGCTAATTCTTTTTCTGTTGGCAAATATAATTGGTATTTAGAGGCAAATAAATTTTTATTATCATTTAATACAGAGTACTTAACTATAGTATCTTTTTTGTCAGAACATAGAATTATTCCTATAGTTGAATTATCTTGTTCATTCTTTATTTCATTATCAAAATATCTAACATAAAAATCCATTTGCCCAATATCTTGATGTGTTAATTTATCCAATTTTAAATCTATTAATACAAAACACTTTAGTACATAATTATAAAAAACTAAATCAATATAAAAATTATCCCCATCTACATCTATTCTTCTTTACCTAGCTACAAAAGAGAAGCCTCTACCTAATTCCAATAAAAATTCTGAGGGAAACGTATGCTCACCCATACGAAGACGTTTACAATGATAAAAGTAAAGAATTACTAAATAAAATATAAAAAATGCTAGGTAATTGCTAGGTAATTAGAGAAAAAGCAATATAAAACCTCGTAAATACGAGGCTAAATACAATTTGGTGCAGGTAAAGGGACTTGAACCCCCATGGATTTCTCCGCTAGATCCTAAGTCTAGTGCGTCTACCAATTCCGCCATACCTG
>CAQBKK010000045.1 GCA_948760655.1 uncultured Bacilli bacterium
TCATTTCTTTCCTCCTCTATTATAGTTATTATTCTATCATACTTTTCACAAATTTGCTATTGTTTTACTTCAATTTTTTATAATAAAAGTTGTGTTCAACATTATAACTGATAAATGAAAAAGTATGCTATAATTAATATAGCCAAATCAAAACTGTAGAAAGGGAGTCTAGACCAAAAATTAGATAATGCTAAATCGATTAGTGCTGATAGTGCTAGTGCATATCAAGATTTTTGCAAAGACAATCGACTTATATTAAATGCAATTCCATCTGGATTTCATAGTGATGGTGTTTTCAACATATCTGAAATCAATGGAGTACATTCTCAACTTGAAACTTGGTTTAGCAAATTTGGAGGCGTGTCGACTAGACATTTACAAGAATATTTAGACTGGTTTGTTTATATTTTTACTATGAAAAAGAGATTTATGTTAAATAAAATCAAAACGGAATCTTACTCTAAGTTACTAATAGACAGTAACTACATTAAGTCAGATGATGTTTTTAATATCAAAATGCCGATTGATTTAAATGTCGCTTATGCTGAATGTCTCAATCAGTCATAAAGTTGAACACAACTATAATAAAAAAGTAATTGTTACCTTTAGCGTCTGTTTTTTATATTAGTTGAAGCAATGCAATAACTAACATAACTATAATTACTAATACCTTTGATAATCCTTATCATAATGGTTTTATTGAAGGTAACAATAACTTTATTAAAGTTCTTAAAAGAATTGCTTTTGGTTTTCGTTCTTTTCGTAGATTTAAAGCTCGTATTATGATTTGCTAAGGCTTAATTTCTTCCACTAAAAAAGTTAATACCTAATCAGCATTAACTCTTAACTTTAATTATCACTTTTTTGTATCTTCACACACTATTTGACATTTAACCTATTTTCGTACTCACAATTAGAGCAGACAACTTTGTCTTTTTTTTCTACTAAAAGACTATCACATTTTGGACATTTTTCTCCAGTCGGTTTATACCATGAGGCAAAGTCACATTTAGGATAGTTGGAACATCCGTAAAAGAATTTCCCCTTACGAGTTCTTTTTTCAACAATTTTTCCATCACATTTTGGGCAATCGGCAAGTTCTGTAATTGTTTTTTCTTCTTTTTTGATATATTTACAAGCGGGATAGTTAGAACAAGCGGTGAATTTTCCGTATCTACCATTTCGTATCACTAAGTCACTTCCACATTCTGGACAAGTTTCTCCCGTTTTTTCTGCTTCTTTCTTTTCCATTTTGTCAAAAGCTTCTTCTACGCATGGCTCAAATTTATCATAGAATTCTCTCAAGACTTTGATATTGTCCATTTCTTCGTCCGCAATTTTATCTAAATCGCTTTCCATATTACTTGTATATTCCACATTTACAATATCACTAAAGAATTCTTGTAATTTGTCCGTTGTTTCAATTCCTATTTCTGTTGGAACGAATTTTTTGTCTTCTAAAGTTACATAACCGCGTTCTTTTATTGTTGTTACGATTGTAGAATATGTACTTGGTCTTCCTATTCCTAGATTTTCCATCTCTTTAATTAAAGAGCTTTCTGAATATCTTGGAAGTGGTTTTGTAAAGTGTTGTTCTTTTTCAATTTTATCAGCAATAACCGTATTACTTTTATAATTTTTAAAATCAGGAAGTAGTGTATCTTTTTGTTCTTCAAATGAAGCGTACACTTTTAAATATCCGTCAAATTTTAATACACTTCCGTTTGCTTTAAATGTATACCCATTGTTTTCCAAAATTACAGTCGTTGTTAAGAGTAAGGCGTCTGCCATTAAGGAGGAAAGAGCTCTTGTATAGATTAAGTTATATAATTTATATTCCTCTGCTGTTAGGTATTTTTTGATACTTTCTGGTGTACGATTTATACTTGTTGGACGAATACCTTCATGAGCGTCTTGCATGGTTTTGTCTTTTTTTCCAGCTTTTATACTTCCAATATATTCTGAACCATATTTTTTCTTGATGTATTCATACGTTTCTGTAACAAATTGGCTCGATACTCGTTCTGAGTCTGTACGCATGTAAGTAATAAGCCCCACTGTCTCGCTTCCTATATCAATTCCTTCATAGAGTTTTTGTGCTACACGCATCGTTTTTGAAGGAGCAAAGTTAATTTTATTTGCAGCCATACGTTGTAATGTTGATGTTTTAAATACAGGGCGAGCACTTTTTTTTGTGTCTGTTTGTTTTACATCTTCTAGTTTAAAAGCATTGGATAGTTTTTCTAAAATTTCGTTTGCTTCTACTTCGCTAGATATTTCCACCTTTTTTCCATGATATTTTTCTAAATCTGCTGTAAAGTCTTTAAAATCCGCTGTAATTGTCCAATATTCTGTTGGAAAAAACGCATTTATTTCTCGTTCACGATCAACAATTAGTTTTAGCGCTACACTTTGAACACGCCCTGCACTTTTTCCGCCAGTTTTCGATTGCATTAATTTACTTAAGCGAAAACCAATGATACGATCTAAAATTCTTCTTGTTTCTTGACTTTTTACTAAATTATCGTCAATTTTTCTTGGATTTTGTATCGCATCCAAAACAACGTCTTTCGTAATTTCATTAAATACTACTCTACTATAATTGTCATCAATCTCCAAAGCATCTTTTAAATGCCACGAAATAGCCTCTCCTTCTCGGTCTGGGTCGGTTGCTAAATAGACAAAGCTACTTGCTTTAACGTCTTTTTTTAAGGCGTTTATATCTTTCGATTTTCCCTTTATCGGAACATAATTAGGGGCAAAATCATGTTCTATGTCTACACCTAGACCAAATTTACCAGACGTTGCTAAATCGCGAATATGTCCTTTACTTGATACTACTTTATAGTCTCCACCTAAGTATTTTTCAATTGTTTTTGACTTTGCTGGAGATTCTACTATTACCAATTTTTTCATAGTTATCCCTTTCTAATTTGATTTACTATTTTCTTCTTTGCTCAAGTTATCGTTTAAGCTTTTTTCTAAATACTCAAAATAATTCGTTGTAATGGCTAGATTGCTTAAATTGATTCTATTATTAATTTCTTGATTAAAAGAAATTACTTCATCATTTGTATAATCTTCTGAACCAAAGTAAGTCATTATGCCATTTGTTGCATTATACCTTCCTATTGCATTTTCCCAAGAACCGTCAGAAAAAATCACTCTATTTTTATAAGAGGTTTTATACTCTGGATTTAAAATATCTTCTCCCATATAGAGCCTTGGATCGTATTCTAAATCAAATAGATTTGCAAGTGTTGGGACAATGTTTATGTAAGAGGTATATTCTGTAAAAATTGCTGGCTCCTCTTTACTGTTATAAATTACAAAAGGAGTTTTGTCAACGTTATTTCTTTCAGACACATCATAAGGTAATACTTGATTTATCTCTTCGTTATCTAATCCATATGGATAATGGTCTCCATATAATACAATTACCGTATCCTCTAAGATATTTTTTTCTTCTAAAATCTCTAATAGTCTTTCTAATGCTAAATCAAGTTCTTTTAGTTTTGACATATAACGTTTTAAAGTAATTGGATAATTTGTATTTTCAAATAATTCTAAATGTTTATCTCCATATATACTTGATGTATAGTAAGGTTGATGAGATGTTACCGTGGTTAACCAAGTCATAAATGGTTTTGTTGTATCAATTTTTTTAAACGCTTCTTCTATTAAACTAATATCACTAGGCCATTCTTTGTAAGTTTCTAAGAAAGGAATTTCTAATTCTTCTACTCCATAATAAGCGTTTGAACCCATATTCTTATGAATTGTACTACGAAAGTAATACGTTTCATCGTAATTATGAAAGGAACTAGTAATGTACCCTTTTTTGTTATATAGATTAAATATACTTTGTGGATAGGTATTTTCTTTATATGTATTGGCTGTACATGTTCTGTATATAGAAAATAAACTTGTCATTCCACTCATTTCATTGTTTCCAGTTGCACATGAGTTTCTTGGAGAATAGGAATTTTCAAAACTCCATCCTTCTGTATATAATTTATAAAAGGTAGGATAATACTCTTTGTTTATAAAAATTTCATTGACTGATTCCATCATAATCACAATTAAATTTTTTCCTTCAAAGTATCCTGTATATTCATTCTTAGGAGTTATTTCTCGACTCATAAAATAATTATTTAATGTTTTATAATTTGCATCTGTTGTATTTTCATTTAGTTCTTCCCATTTTGTATCATCCATATATCTTGTATAATCTGTTGTTTCTTGTTCTTTCTTTTCAAAATAAAGAATTTCGGTTTCTTTTGGTTTAAAAAAACTTGTTTTTATATCTAAAATACCAAAGGTAGTAACACCGAATTGGTTTACACTTATATTGGGATTTGACGGATTATTAAATAAAGTTTTGGTATTTTCTAATTGTAATTTATTTTGCATAAATTCTAAATTTAAAGTTATATAATAGACAAAACAGGAAAATATTAGAAAAATACATCCCATGCTTATTTGCTTCTTTCTTCCATATTTTTGAAATAAACTTTCTTCTTCTAAATAATATCTTTTAAATATTTTCTTTTCAAAAGTAATTTTATAATACGTATAGAGAAAAAATGGAAGTATCATGGTATAAAATAAAGGGTTAAAAGAATTGAAAAAATCTTTAATATATTCTGTAACTGCTCCTAATTGGCTACTTGCTCCAATAGAAATATAGACGCCGAGAAAGTTTTTAAACCCTGCTTGCAATATTGCATAAACACTTATTATTAATAGTAGTAAAATGCTTATTGTTTTACCTATTTTTTCTTTAAAAGGCATTATTAAAAGAGAAATAAATAAGGAAATAATATTTACTCCTAAAAGAATTCTTACTACTGCCCAATCAAAAAGGGGCATAGATAGGAGAATACGAAAAATCATTTCTATTATGAAAAATGGAATGAAAAAAGATAGATAATTTTTAAACAGTTTGTTTTGCATTTTCCTCTTCATTTTGTAATTTATCACCTTCTTTTATTAAATCATGAACTGGTTTGTAAGTAAATCTGTAATTTTCTAAAGGACCATATTTTGCTAGACATTCTAAATGCAATTTCGTAGGATACCCCTTATGTTTATCAAAATGGTATTCAGGATGTTTTCTATGCAGTTCATACATCATTTTATCTCGTGTTACTTTAGCGATTACACTTGCTGCTGCAATCGATAAAGATAAGGCATCTCCATGGATAATGCTTGTTGATGGCACTTCTAAATTGAGAGGCATGGCATCAATTAGAACATGTTCTGGTTTTATTTTTAAATTTTTTATGGCTTCTAGCATAGCGAGTTTCGATGCTTCATAGATATTGACTTCGTCGATTTTTTTTGCTGAAATTTCTCCTATTCCAATGGCTATAGCTTCTTTTTTTATTCTGGCATAAAATTCATTTCTTTTTTTCTCACTTAATTTTTTGGAGTCTGTTAGTCCTTCTAAGCTATAGTTTACGGGAAGTATTACAGCAGCTGCAACTACAGGGCCAACTAAAGGTCCTCTTCCTACTTCATCTACACCTGCTATTAATGATATATTCTTTTTATATAAATCTGTTTCATATTTTAATAGGTCTATTTTTTCTTTTTTTTTCACTACAATCACTTCCAGACTTTTTCATTTTAACATATTTTTTACTATAGAGTCTCTATAAATTAAAAAAGGAAGAAATTTATTTTCTTCGATTTCTTACTTGTTCTTGCCTATTTTTAAAAGCTTCTATTGTCTTTATTATTTCTTGATCTGTTTTATTTTTAGGATAATCCTTAGAAAATATATGGAAAGGATTCTGTTCGATGCTTTCTTCTTTTTTTTCGTATAATTCTATTTTTTTTGTTGTATCACTAAAATGAATGATTGTATCTTCTAAAAAAGGAATATAATATTCTTCTAATGTATATTCAGACTCCCCTGTTTTTAATGGAATAGAAAATAAGTAGTCATATAATGTTTTTGTACTTTTTATTCTTTTTCGATAATTCGTAAGTTTAGTAGTGACAATCGTTACATTTGGTTTTCTTTCTGTTTTCATTTTTATAGTACCAAAATCGAACGCTACAGGCATTCCAGATTCTAGGTAATAAGAAATAGATTGATAATTTCCCGTTATTTCTGTTTCATCTTCTATGGATAGTGCCATATGTTCTAAATAGGTTGGCACAATTTTTCCGTTTTCGTAATCATCTACAAATTTTATTCCCTCTTTTAGTTTTTGGTATAAAAAGGTTGTCGACATAAATGGAGGAATCGTTTGTTCTACTACGTAAGGCTTATAGTAGGGAGTCATCGGTAGATTATTTATCTTCTTTTCTTTTGTGTATAGTCTGATTTCAGCTAGGTCTTTTTCTTCTTTTATGAACTCTAAAAAGGAAGGAATTTCTTTTTCTTCTAATAAAATATCAAAAGAGTCTGTATACTCATGATAAGGCGTTTTATTTTTAACATCCGATGTAAAATGAAATGTGATTCCATTCTTTTTTATTTTTTCTTTTAGTTGTACTAAATTTTCACCTTCAATATGAAAAATGGTTCCCATTTTTTCTCTCTCTTTCTAATAGTTTTTTATTCTATCACCTTAAACTAAAAAAGGAAATACTTTTTTACCGATCAAAAGTAATTCCTTTTATATGTTCCATTCTTATATCATTTATAATTTTTTTGCTTACTCTATCATAGTCTACTTCACCATTTTTGATAGCACCTATATTTTTTCCGATGGTTTCATAAGATGCTTCTATATCATGAACATTATTTAATTGGTATCTTTCTTTTAATAGATTTGGGTAATATTCTTCTAGTGTTTTTAATATATATACAGCTACTTCATCTATAGGAAGTACTTCTTGTTTTATACTTGAAATGGAGGCTAGATTATAGGCAATTTTGCTATCACTTAGTTTTGGCCATAATATTCCTGGTGTGTCTAGAAGAGAAATGTTATAGGGAGTTTTTAACCATTTTACTTGCTTGGTTACTCCAGGAGTATTTCCGACTTCTGCTACATGTCGATTTGCCATTTTGTTGATTAGTGTACTTTTTCCAACGTTGGGAATTCCAACCACAAGAGCATGAATTTCTTTTTCTTTTAAACCTTTTGATTCTCTTTTTTGTTGTACTTCATTCATCATTTCATAAGTAATATCAATTATTTTCTTGTAGTCAGCGTTATTGTTTAAATCGACCAATAACACTTTTGTTCCTAAATTTTCATAATACTTCATCCATTTTTGTGTCACTTTTACATCACACAAATCTTTTTTTGTCATAATTAAAAGTTTTGGTTTATTTCTTACTACATCGTAAATGTCTTTTATTTTTGATGAGTAAGGGATTCGAGCATCCACTAGTTCATAGACAATGTCTATTAAAGAAAATTTTTCACTTATTATTCTTTTTGTTTTTGCCATATGTCCTGGATACCAATTGATTGTCGTATTTTGTCGATTATTTTCCATTTATTTCACTTCCTATCTTCTAGCACTCTTATTTCTATCCCAATAACTCCATATTTATCTTGTTCTTCTTTAGAATAATATTTTTCCATATCTTTAGGATTCGCTATATCTTCTTTATCGTATCCCATTGCTATTTTATTAAAATGTTTATACAATTCTTCAAATTTTGAATATTTATATAATCTTACTACTTCAACCATTATAACATCTAATGTTTCTCTATTTGTAAACTCTATCAAATCATTTTCTTTTAGCAGTTGCCTTTTTTCATCATTTAATCTAAGTTCTATGTTTTTTTGCCCCATTTTTATACGATTAAAGGGGCCATTATTTAAATTCATATTATGCATTGTTTTCATACTTATCCTCCACAATTGCTTATTCTTTAAATTTCGTAATCATAATCCCATAAACTTAATTTGCCATTTGTTTCTATAGGATTTATTTTTTCAACGTTTTCTAATTTAAATCCATATCCATCCCAATCGTCCTTATTAATTAAGCCTTTATATACACTAGAATCTTTTTTATACATTTTTTGTGCAAATTCTTCATCCACATATATACAATCAGTAATGGTTGCTTTCGCGATTATTGGACCCGTTGGATATTCTAATCCCAAATGTTTGAATCTCTCCATCGCCTTTTTATCTATTTCTTTACCAGCGTGAATTAATATATCTCCACGATATCTAGTTTTCCAAGTTCTAAATTCGTATTCTTTGTATCCTTCTGCTATTAATGTTGCCCAAGGTTGTTTAATTGTTATTGCTTTCATTTTACCTCCAATAAACCTATCTATATAAATTTTTTAATACATTAGTCAGACAATCTTCTGCAGTTAAATCTGTGTTTTCTAAAAATCTAATTCTAACTAATTTTCCTTTCACTTTAAATATATATGGATTTTAAATTTAGTCAAAAAATCTAATATTCTTTCATTACTTGATTTTCTTCTGTCTATTTTTATATCTGTTATTTCATCCACGTCTTATAATTTTACATCATCAAGATTTGCATTTCTACATCTTTCTAATTTTTTTGCTAATTCTTCAATATTATATTTATTCATAAAATCACACTCCCTATTAATTATAAAATTAAATACAATTAATGTTAAATGTGTAATTTTTTGATTATTAATATATTAATAGTTACTCTTAATCTTCTTTTGTCTCTAATAATTTTGTACTTTCAATAAATTTATCGAAGTCAGAAATATATAATTGATCTTGTTTCTTTTTAAATTTATCATACTCTTTAAAAGCAAGTTCTTGTGCTACTTTATGAGAGATTTTTCCAGCATTATGAAGTATATCTTGTCCATTAAATTGCAAAAATGCATCCAATTTTTCTACCCAATCATTCATTGTCATTGCATTATGGTTTTCTGCTTGTAATTCAGCATAATCTAAATACATAGTAACTATTCTATTTAAGTTTTTTAATTCTTTTTCTGTTAAATAATTTTTAGCAATATCAACATCATATTTATAAAT
>CAQBKK010000046.1 GCA_948760655.1 uncultured Bacilli bacterium
TAACATCATTCATCATTTCTTGATAAGCAGGTCTTTTATCATTTTTAGCACTTATCCCAGCATCTTTATATATTTTATAGATAGAATACCTTTTAAACTTGCAAAACTCTTTTAATCTTTCTTCTTGTTCTTTTAAACTAAAACCCTCACGACTTTGTTCTTCTGTGCTCACTCTAACATATATCCCTGCAATTTTATTTGTTTCGTTCATTAATCATTCCTCCTTTTTGATAAACTATTTTATCATTTTTTCTATAAATTACAATAAACCTGATTTTAAATATTTTTCTAAATCTTTAAATTTTATTTTTTTGTTATAACCATTTATAAAAATGTCATCACACTCATCAAATAATAAATAGTCATTACCATTAACTTTTAATATATGTGGCTTTGTATAAGCAATATTAGTGTTTTTAAGATTAATGATACATCCATTAATAAATTCATACTTAACACAAGCAAACTTACATATCATATCTATTTTCTTTTTTAATTCCTCACTTATTACAAGTTCTTTAGTTTCAATTGTCATATATATCACTCTCACTTTCTTAAACAACAAAAAACTAACTATTTCTAGCTAGTAATTTATTACTTACTCGAAAAGTTCGAGTTTCCTATCTATATGGTGGAGCAGAGGAGATTCGAACTCCTGTCCAAAATACCCTATGATACAATTTCTACAAGTTTAGCTAGATTTTAAATTCATTATATAACTGGCTATAGCGTACCCATTATATAACTAGTTTAATAAGTTATTCATTATAAAAACTTAAACAATCTTTACAATATATCTTATATGTATGAATACTTCTATCCTACCCTATAAGAGAGGTTAGTAAGAAGTCTCCCTAGACCTTTAATTAGGCAAAAACAGGAGTGAAACCACCAAAGGTTTCGTTTTTAGTTTTGTTATTTATTTTTTGCTTGCATTTATGGTATGCCTACCACTTGCCATCATATCTAGTAATAATTGTCGAAAGCCATTTACTGCCCCATACAATGTATTCTAGCATAAAAAAGAGAAAAAAGCCATAGAATTGTTTCGAGAGTTACTGACAATTCTTAGAAGTTATTGTATAATAAAAAAGCAGGAAGAAGGATATATATGTACGAAGAAAAAAAGATAAAATTAAAAAAAAGAAAAAAATCCAAACAAATATTTCCTTTAACCTCAAAAAAAACAAAAAAGAAAAAAAGTATAAAGATTACTTTTCCACATTTAAATATTTTTAGAAATTATACATTTTTAGAAAAAATAGATTGGAAAAAATTATGGATAAAATTAGGAATACTAATGCTTGTTATGCTTTTAATAATATTTACAATTTCTAGACTAAATAAATACCATAAAAGAGAAGATGAAATATTCAATAATAATGTAACCAAAGTAACAAAATCTACTTTAAAATATTTTGAAGAAAATCCTTTACCTATAAATATTGGGGATTCCTCTTCTTTATTGATAGACGAAATGATTAAATTGGAAATATTAGATGAAGTAAAAGAAAAAGATAAATATTGCGATTATTTAAATAGTTATGTAATATTTACAAAAGTTTCTTCTATAGAATATCGATTAAAAACATACCTAGACTGTCCTAAAAAGAAAAAAATAGTAGAGCAAACTATCACATGCGAAAATAATCATTGTGAAACAAAATAAAAAATACTATATAAATAATGAGTGAAAATTCACTATTTCTGTTCATGTAGCTCAGCTGGATAGAGTGCTTCCCTCCGAAGGAAGAGGTCATGAGTTCGACTCTCATCATGAACACCATTTGAAACGACCACAAACTAAAAAGTTGTGTATTAATAAATAGAAAGAATCTTCTAAAAATGCAAATAGCTAAAAAATAAAACTAGACAAATCGGTTGTATTATGTAGTAATGGATGCTAAATCTTCCCAGAATAATAAGCTACATTTCTAAGAAACGCTTTAAAATCAAGAAATTAAGAAAATAACTCTTAATCTTTTTTTGTTTTTTTCTTTATCAAAAGGTATCCCACAAAAAAATAGAAAATATCAAAAATACCAAACAAACATTCACTCACTTATGCTATAATAAAAAATAAGTTAATTTCAAAAGGAGAAGTCTATGAACAAAGAATTACAATATATAAAATCACTCGTCGGTGACGATTCCTTTCTAAAAGGCAGATACTATAGAGGGTATGTTCATTATAACAATAGAGAAGAACTAGATGGTATGACCATGCACTATTTTACAGTACGTTCTGAAAATTCCTATCACGATTTTTATGAAGTCGAAATTCATTACCAAAACCACAAAGTTTTATATAACAATTGTACTTGTATGCAATTTCAAAACTGGGGAACCTGTAAACATGTAGCAGCATGTCTTATTCATTACCAAGAAGAAATATTCACGCTAGATGCAGAAGAAAAAAAGCTTCTTGTATCAAAACAAATTTTAAATGAATTTTATAAGCCACCCCAAAAGGAAGTACACCTAAAAAAGCAATTAAGCTTAGAAGTAGAAGTGGAATTTCAAGATAATTACTATGAATCAACAGTTGGATTAAGTTTCAAAGTCGGTGAAAATAAATTATACAGTTTAAGTAATAAACTTTCTCCTTTTTTAGAAGTTTTCAAAGAAAAAGAAGGAGAAGTAGCTTTTGGGAAAAATTTTACCTATAACCCTTTAGAACATTACTTTTCTAAAATAGATGAAGAAATTCTAAACTTTTTATTAAGACTACACAATAGCAATCTTTACTACAATTTTAGAAATCTATCTATCAGAGAAGACCAATTTTCTATTTTTTTAGAAAAATTAGAAACCAAGCCTTTTACAATTAAAAATCATGGAAGAATAACAGGAATAAGCAAAGAAAATCCATTTAAACTTTCCTTAGAAAAAGGAGAAAAATACTATAAACTTTCAGTACTTGAACAAGACATAGACATTTTAACTGAAGATTGCAAGTACCTAGCAAAAGCTACAACTTTATATGAACTTCCTCCAAAATCTTCGCGAATTTTATCTTTAATGCAACAAAATAGACTGCATGACATTGAATTTGAAGAAAAAGATTTAAATATTTTTAAAAATGGCGTATTGCCAATCATCAAAAATAATGTTGTACTAGATGCCACTGTAGAAGATAAAATAGTCATTGGCATAAAACCTAAAGTACGCATTTATCTTGAAATGAAAGGAAACATAATCCTTTGTACCATAAAACTAGAATACCAAGAAAAGGAAATTGATTACTTTGATGAAACACCTAACATTATAAGAGATATGGAAGAAGAACAAAAAGTAATAGAAGAACTTTTAAGCTATGGCTTTATTTTAGAAAATAAAAAAATATATATGGAGGATTTAGATTCAATAGGCTTATTTTTAGAAGAATCTTTAATAGAACTTGCAAAAAACTATGAAGTTTTTACATCAGATAAACTAAAAGAAACCAAGATTTTAAAAGAAAATACTGTACGTTCAAGTTTCTCTATTGGAACAGACAATATCATGAAATACGAATTTGACTTAGGAGAAATCAAAAATGATGAAATAGTAAATGTTTTAGAATCCATGAAAAATAAAAAACGTTTCTATCGTCTGAAAAGTGGAGACCTACTCGACTTAAATGACAATGAAAATTTAAAAGAGTTTGAAAGTTTAGTAGAAGATATGAACCTTACTTCGAAAGAACTAAAAAATGGAGAAGGAATCATTCCTAAATATCGTGCCATTTATTTAGACAGTATCAAAAAAGAAAAATACCATATTATCAGCACCAACAATTTATTTGATGAGTTAATAACGAAGTTCATTTCCTATAAAGATTTGCCAATCGACTTATCCACAAAAGATAAAAAAATATTGAGAGATTATCAGGAAACTGGAGTCAAATGGTTATACAATATTTATAAATGTGGTTTTGGAGGAATACTCGCTGATGAAATGGGGCTTGGAAAATCCATTCAGCTTATTTACCTCATCAAACAAATTTTAAAAGAGAAACCAGAGGCTAAAATCTTAATCGTTGCACCAACTTCCTTAATCTACAATTGGAAAAATGAATTTGATAAATTTGGTGCTGAAATCAAATACAAAGTTTTTGCAGAAAATAAAAATGCTCGTAAGCAAGAACTAGAAAAAGTAAATAACTTGCAAGTTTTAATTACAACGTATGGTTTAGTAAGACAAGACCAAGAAATATATAAAACCATGAATTTTGAACTCATGGCTATTGATGAGGCACAAAACATAAAAAATGCCAGTGCCCAAATGACGAAAGTAGTAAAAGAAATAAAAGCCAATACGAAAATCGCTTTAACAGGAACTCCGCTAGAAAACTCGGTTTTAGAACTTTGGAGTATCTTTGATTTTATCATGCCAGGATATTTAGCTAATTTTTTATCATTCCAAAGAAAATACAACATTAAAGATATTGAAAGTGACGAGTTAGAAAGCTTGAATTCTTTGAACGCACAAATAAAACCTTTTATTTTAAGAAGAAGAAAAAAAGATGTCGTAAAAGAGTTGCCACCAAAAATAGAAAATAATATTTCTATTGATTTAACAAAAGAACAAAAGAAACTATATGTAGCACAACTCGAAAAAACCAAAAAAGAAATGGATGAAATTTTAGCCTCAGAAGGTTTCAAAAAAGGAAACTTTAAA
Organism: uncultured Bacilli bacterium; assembly: GCA_948760655.1. The sequence goes on from CAQBKK010000046.1 coordinate 4,663, forward strand.
ATCTTGCAGTTATTAACAAAACTCCGTCAATTGTGTATTGACCCTCGCATTCTATTTGAAGACTATGCTGGAGGAAGTGCCAAAATAGAAAACTTAGTAACAATGGTAAAAGGAATTATTGAAAATGGTCACAAAATCTTGTTATTCACAAGTTTTAAAACAGCTCTAGACATAGTAAACAAGGAATTTACAAACAACAACATTTCTACCTATGTGATTGATGGTAGTGTTTCCTCTAAAAAAAGAATGGAGCTAGTAGATAAATTCAATCAAGATGATACCAACGTATTCTTAATCACTCTAAAAGCAGGAGGAACAGGACTCAATCTAACTAGTGCAGATGTAGTTATCCACTTAGACTTATGGTGGAATCCCCAAGTAGAAAACCAAGCAACAGATAGAGCCCATCGTATTGGGCAAACGAATACAGTAGAAGTAATCAAACTTATATGCAAAGGTACCATTGAAGAAAGAATACTAGAACTACAAAACAAAAAGAAAATACTAAGTGATGCTCTTATAGAAGGAGAAGGAAGGGATGAAAATATCCTTTCTAAACTAACAGAAAAAGACATCAAGAACTTATTAACAATGGATAATGAAGAATAAATCTTTTCTAAAACAGAAGAGATTTTTTCCATTTTAAAATGTGAATTTGTATTTTCTTCATTTTTAGAAAAATTGCCTCTTTAAAATAGAATAGTAGAAAATCAAAATTTAGAAACAACTACTTCAAGAAAAAGAAACAAAGAAAAATATTTAAAAAAATCTCCACAAAAAGGAGGAAAAAAATCCTTATAATCACATACAAAGAAAAGACATAAAATATTTCATGGTGATTATATGTAAAGAATGATCACATTAAATTGACTTTTCTAAAAAAAAGGCTGAAAATAATAAAGAGGGGAGAAAGGAAATATATGAAAAAGTCAAAAACAATTATGATTGCTTTAATAGCAATTTTAGGAATAACTGGGGGAGTAAAAATTTATAGAGATAAAGCACATGAAGAATTGAATATGAAAGTAGAAGAAGAGAAAAAAGAAACACCAACCGAAGACAAAAAAGAGGAAGAAACAACAAAGCAAGAAGAGGAAAAAAAAGAAGAAAATAACAATACAGAACAAGAACCAGAAAAAGAGATTACAACCAATCAAGTATCCAATCAAAAGCCAAGTACAGTAAAACCAGGAAATCAAAACCAAAATACGCCATCTATAATTGTGCCACCTAGCAATACAGAAACACCGACAATACCAGAAGAGCCTATAACTCCAGAAGACCCCACCGAAGAAATACTAGAAGATTTAACAATAACAAACGATATGTTAACAAATGGTGTATACCAAATAGCAAATAAAAAATACAAAACCCTTACAATCGCAGAAGATATAGAAAACCATGCAAAAATCGTTTTAGATTCTATCGAACTAAAAGAAAAATTAGTTCTTGAAAATCCAGGAAAATACCAACTAGATATCACAAACGCAACGATTCCTTTTCTATATGTAAAAGATAGTACACAAAATTTCGCTCGTTTATTTAGAAGTGCAATTTATAAAACAATGAATAAAGCATTAGAAGGAGCTACAATAAACGTTGGAGAAAGTAAAATAGATTATATTTCTATTAATAAGAATGTAGAAATTAATGGGACAAATACTGTTTCCACTATAGAAGTCAATAATAGTGAAGAAGTTGTCCTAAATATTCCCAGTCAAAATGTAATAGTAAATACAACTGGTGTAGTAGCAATCAACCAAAAGACAGAAACACTTTTGAACCAACATGGAGCATCTCTTGTAGTAAATGCCCCAATAGAAAACTTAACCAACCGTGAAACCAGTACAATTCGTATTAACGGAAACAATACAATCACTACCTTTAATAATAAAGGAGAAAATACCATTGTAGCAGGATCTGGTTCTATTACAAATGCTAATATTTCTGCAAGCAACACAAGAATTTATGCAAATGTAACAAACAAACAAATCAGTGAAGACGTAGAATACGTACTGATTAGAGAAGAAGAAAATATAAACATCGTAGATGCCTATTCCAAAGCACAAGGAAGCGTAACATTTACATTAAGCGAAGCAGTAGAATTATCATTAAAAGACACATCTGTAATTTGTAACGCCGGAAAAAGTATAACACTATTTAAATTAACAACAGAAGATAATAAAACCTATACACTATCCACTTCTTATTTTAAAAATGATTCTTATGCACTTTATATTACTCTTCCAAATGGTAATATAATCAGTAAAGATTTTGCTACCGACTATGCAAACCCAACCATTGAAAATGTAGTAGTAGAAAGAATTTCTAAAACAGAGGCAAATCTAAAATTATATGGTGTTGATGAAGGCGGAAAAATTTATTATATTTTAAAAGAGGCAACAGCAAGAGAAAATATCACTGCTGACATGATAAAAGAAAGTGGATATGTAGCAGACGTTAAAGTAGGTTTCAATAACATTGCTTTAGCAAACCTAAGTCCTAATGTATCCTACCAATTGTATTACGTAGTAGAAGGATATTTTAACAATACTGGAAAAGTAAATGGACCAATAGAAATCGAAAGCCAAGAAATAGAAGTAACTCCAAGCAAATACGAAATTACCTATGCCAAAGAAGAAATCAGCAATCGTTTTGTATTCAAATTAAATCGTATTCCAGAAAAAGAATTAACTTTAGAAGACTTTGAAATTGATTGTCCAAGCGATAGTAGTTTAACAATAGAGGGAGCAACATTCTATGTAAGTCCTGACCTATTAACTTACATTATTGAAATTCCAAGCAATTACGGACATAAAGACAACGAATACACCATTAAAATTAAAGTATCAGAAAATGAAACCATAGAAAAAGATTTTGTAACCCACTTAAATCCGCCAGTAATCACTGGAGCTGTAGATAACGTAAAAAGAATCTCTGAAACAGAAGTAGAATTCAAATTTAATTCTGATGAAGCAGGAACAGTTTATTATGGAATCTATGAATGGAATGGTGGAATTTATGACTACAATTCAACAACCCCATTTGCAAGTGATGTTCTAACAGGAAAAATAGCTAGTAAAAGTCAAAAATTAAATGCTGGAGCAAATACCATTCAAATAGACTTAAGTGGAATAAATGTTACAAACAACACGCAACTTTGGGCATTATATGTAGATGCTGTAGGAAACTATAGAGTAGGATTTGTAGAACATTATAAAATTCCTGAGTATGTAGAAACAGAAAAACCATTACCAGAATCAACACTAGAAATAACAAATATGAGTTATACAAACAAATCTTTTACTATAGAATTTAATGAAGAAGTACTATACAACATAACACAAGACGATGTAGTAATTTCTGTAGTAGGACAAGGAGCACTTCCTACCAAATTAATGTTAATAATAGATAATTCTATGTCTAAAAAAGTTAAAATCGAAATAGGAAACTATACACTACCTGTAGGAGAATATCAAATAGAGATTTCTGCTACAGATCTAAATGAAAAAACAGTTAAATTGGTAAAGAAATTTGAAATAAAAGAAACAATTTCCTAAATATAAAAAAGTAAGCGACTTACTAACCAAGTTACTTACTTTTCTTTTTACAAAAATATATTCCATAACTACTATTTAATGAAGTAAACATTAGGTTTTAGTATTTATAAGTGCTATAATAAACTTGTAAAGCATTTATTTGACTAGAATTTAGAAATGCTTATTGAAAGTAGGAAAAAATGACAGCTAGCGAAAAAAAGATTGATAGTTTGGTACAAAAAATGCATGAATATTATAGTAATAAGGATTCTAATACTTTAGCAACTGTTGATTTTCCAAATGAAATAGAATATAAAAGTAATGAATGGTTAATCTATATTTTTTATTCCTGTTTATTAGATTATGGTATGAGATCACAAAACTATCACAACAATTTAATAAACACTTATCATATATATCCGCAAATATTTAACTCAAAGTATGTTATAGCAACCTTCACTGCTAATAAGGAAGAGCTATTAAGTATAATGAAAAAGAATATTCATCCAAGATATCCTAATATTGCAGTAGATAAGTGGCTAAATTTATCAATAGAATTATCTAAATATGATAACTTGTTAGATAAAATTAAAGAATTTAATAATTTCAATGAGCTTAATTTATTTATAAGAAGTATAAATGGAT
>CAQBKK010000047.1 GCA_948760655.1 uncultured Bacilli bacterium
TTATTATAACAAATGGAATATGTTTTTTCTTTTCCCGACATTCCGTTACACTATCTTTATTGGAAAATATTTGACAAACCTCAGGGGTGGGGTTATAATACAACTTGCTAAAAAAGGGGGTCTTTTAGTGATGTTAACCAAAGAACAAGAAAAAATATACCAAAAGTATAAGTTTATTGGAATGACTGAAGAAAAATTTTTAGAATTTGTAGAAGAAGCAGAGAAAGAAAAAGAAAAGAATGATTTAACAAAGTTATTAAACAAGTATCTAAGAGAAAATATAACATTGGAGCATATCCTAAAATATTTAGATAATGCGAAAATCCATTTAGAAGAAAGTTGCCAAAAAATCAATTACAAACTCAGAAGCTTTTATAATATGTTAGATACAGCACAATACGTATTAGCGCCAAGTGAAATAAACAAACTTTTAGAAACTAAAGTGTTTAATACCTTGTGTAGTAAATTTATAAGCAGAAGAAAAGAAATATCACAAAAAGAAATAGAAACATTTATAAACAACAATACCAATTTAGAATCCATTATAACAGAATATTTAGAACAACAAAAAATAAAAATAATAGAAGAAAATAAAGAAGACGAATATGAAGAAGAAAATGATGACAAAGACCTAGATCTTGTAAGAGTATATTTGAACGATATTAAGGGAATACCTTTACTGAACAATGAAGAAGTAATAGAACTAGCCAAAAGAAAAGATGCAGGATTTGATGAAGCAAAAAAAAGACTAGTGAATGCCAATCTTCGTTTAGTAGTAAATATAGCAAAACGTTACACAGGAAGAGGAGTACTATTTCTAGATTTAATTCAAGATGGAAGCCTAGGATTAATAAAAGCCGTAGAAAAATTCGATTACAAAAAAGGATACAAATTTTCAACCTATGCCACATGGTGGATTCGCCATGCAATTTCTCAAGGGATTGCAGATACGGGAAGAACCATTCGTTTTCCTGTACACGCAATAAGTAAATTAACAAAAATAAATAAAACGATAGAGTTCTACTTAGTAAAAAAAGGAAAAGAACCAACCATAGAAGAATTGGTAGTTGAAACAGGATTAACTAAAAAAACAATAAAACGACTCCTTACAGCCCCTCAAGACATATCTCCTTTAGAGGAATTAATAAGTGAAGATGGGCTAATGTTAGAAGAAGTTATAGCAGACAAAGAGAGTTATTTTGAAGAAGAATTAACAGATAAAATAAATACCAAGGCATTATTAGAGGCGGCAAAACCAGTAATAACAGATAGAGAATACGACGTTTTAATGTCACGGTTTGGTATTAATAGAAAAAAATTAACTTTAGAAGAAACTAAATTAAGACACAATGTCAGTAGACAAAGAATTGGTCAAATAGAAGAAAAAGCTTTAAAGAAAATTAGAGAAGACAAACGAACAAAAATATATAATCCATATGATACCTCAAAAGAAAGTGCGTCCACTCCAAATGTGAAGATTATAGCATTACTAAAAGAAAAATACAGATATATATTGGAAGAACAAGAATTAGAAAGTATATTAACAATTTCTTTGCAAGAAGAAAAAAAAGACATACTTCTTTTGGATGCAATTGAAAATAAAATTCTTTTAAAATTAATGAATACTTATAAAGAAGAACAAAAAAAAGAAAAGCAAAAGATATTTGAAAAAATAAAATACATTCTTAAAGAGAAATTAAAAAGACAACACCCCGAAATAGAAGAAGATAAAATTAGTCAAACGATAGAAAGTATTTTTGAGGCTCATGAAGAAGAAATAGATTTAAACATAATATTAGGAAGATATTTAAAAAACAAATAATAACTAGAAAAGAGGAAAGGGGGATAACGATATGCTAACAGAAGAACAAGAAAAAAAATACCAAAAATACGCCTTTACCAACATGTCAAAAAGCGAATTTTTAAACATAGTAAGGAAGACAGAAAAAGAAAAATATAAACTTGTCGCTTTCAAAAAAGAGATAACTCTTTACCTAAAAGAGCATATGTGTACCTCGATGTTATTAAACTACCTTAAAGAATTAAAAATAAATTTAAACATAAGTAGTAGAAAAATCAATTATTTTCTAGAACCATTTTATGATTTACTAAACAAAACAGAATATATTTTAACAGAACAAGAAATAAAAATTTTATTAAATATAGAAGTCTTTCATGTATTATGTACAAAATTTATAAGCAAAAGAAAAGAAATTAACCAAGAAGAATTCGATAATTTTATAAATAATAATGTTTATTTAGAATCCATTTTAAAAGAATATTTAAAACAAAACCACATTCGTATTGTAGAAAAAGAAGAAAAGGAAGCACAAGAAGAAAATACAAAAGACTTAGATCTTACCAAGCTATATAAAAAAGAAATCGAGAAAATTCCACTATTAAAAGGGGAAGAAGAAATAGAGTTAGCCAAAAGAAAAGACGCTGGAGATGAAGAAGCAAAAAAAATATTAGCGGAAGCCAATCTTCGTTTGGTAGTTAGTATTGCAAAACGTTACACAGGAAGAGGAGTATTATTTCAAGATTTAATTCAAGAAGGAAATTTAGGTTTAATAAAAGCAATAGAAGGATTTGATTACAAAAAAGGCTGTAAATTTTCTACATATGCCACATGGTGGATTCATCACTTTATTGATAAATCTATTGCAAATACTGGAAGAGCCATTCGTCTATCTTACAATACCTATCTAAATATAAATAAATTAAATTTCCAAAAAGAACAATACGAAAAACAATTTGGAAATAACCCAAAACCAGAAGAAATGGCAGAAAAAATGAATGTTTCTCTAAAAAGAATAAAATATTTAGAAACTTCAGGACAGGAAATACTCCCTTTGGATGCATACATATCAGAGGATAAAACCACAACATTTGGAGAAATGTTGAAAGAAGAAGAAAGCCAAATCGAATCTTTAATGAATTCTATAAATAGGGAAAATTTTTTTCAAACTATAAAAAAAGGAGTAACAAAAAGAGAATTTGAAGTACTATCTTTACGATTTGGCATATATGATGGAGAGTACAAAACATTTGAAAAAGTAGGACAAATGTTAGGTATGAGTGGAGAGAATGTGCGTTTAATTCAAAAAGTTGCGTTAGAAAAACTTAAAAATAACAAAAAAATAAAAAATCATATAAGTATTTCTGAACAAACAAATGCCCCAACATCAAAACAACAAGAGCCAGAAGAACTTACTATGTTTTTTGATATTCTATCTCTTTTCAATGAAAAGGATCGAAAAGAATACTGTCTAGAAAAGGGAATTGACCTTGAAAAAAGAAACATAACAAAACCAAATAACCCTAACTATTCTTTAAATGTAAAAGCAATGGATAATGAGATCCTTATACTAATTGTAAAATATATAAGTCTTGCTAAAGAAATATTGAATCGAGAGGAAATTAAAAGCAACTTGTATACTTTTATAAAAAAGAAATCCATACGGTTTTACTTTCAAAAAAATGCACCATCTGAAGTTTACCATGTCGTAAGATATTTAGAAGAGAAAGAAAAAGCAATTATTTATACTTTATTCGACGAAAGTCTTTATTTTTACAAAACATCATGCAATAAGAATATCACCGATCCCAATACAATAAAAGTTTTCAAAAAACTAAATGAAATGATAAAAAATAAAAACCAAATCCCAACTCCTAGAGAAATGCTATGTACTTCTTTAGAAACAGAAAATCTCTTTTTAATATATGAGAAAATACATCAATTGCCGAGTGAAGAAAAAGAAATCTTTTTTGCAACTCATGGAATACATCTTGATGAAGATAATTATGTTAAAGAATCTATTCTTTATCAAAATGCCATAAATTATTTAAAAAAAGAAATAGAAAAAGAGCCTATGCGAAAAAAAGAAGTCACTTCTTCTTTCTATAAGCAATTTATAGAATACAAACAAGTGGAAATATTTTGGGCTTTTCTGTATTTACCAGATGCACAGCAACAAGCAATGTGTACATTATTTGGAGAAAATTTAGAATATATTTTAGACGAAAAAGCACCTCTTATTAGAAATGCTCGAAAAGAAAAAATTTTACGAAACACACATTATTCTGCTAAAAGAAAAATAAATCAACTATTGAGTGAAAATATAGAATCAAAAAGTTTTATAAATAGATATAAAAAAGAAGAATTTCTCCCTCTTTTAAAAATAATAAACGAGGAAGAAAGAGAAATATTTACACTCTTTCATGGGAAAGAATACGCAGAACACTTTGTAATTATTCCAAAACATCCCAAAACACTACTTTATTACTGTCAAAAATACAAAGAAATAATAAAAAAATTAGAAGAACAGATTTTATTTCGAGAAAAGTATTCTAAGACAGAAGAACAAAATGAAATCTATTCACTTTTAGTAAAAACCTATATCGGAATATTTCCTCTTAGTGATTTAAAAAATCTACTAGCTACAACAATGAATGATGCATCTTTATCTTTAGAAGAATATAGAAACAAACTGGAAAATGAACTTTTATTGTCTCAATTAAATTTATACAAAAATACTTTTGTTTTAGAAGATAAAGAGATTATTTTAGAAAAAATAAAATATATTCTTAAAGAAAAATTAAAAAGACAACACCCTGAAATAGAAGAAGATAAAATTAGTTCTATGGTAGAAAGTATTTTTGAAGCTTATGAAGAAGAAATAAACTTAGACAAACTCCTCGGAAGATACTTAATTACAAATACATACAAAAAATAGTAAAATAAGGATAGAAAGAAGAACAAGAAAAACCCTAGAGTAAATATTTCTACCTTATAAAGGAGAACGTCCACTGAAAGAAGAAATAATTAAAAGCCTTAAAAAATAAAATTGTAGGGCTTTTTATTTGACCTATAATCCAGACGTATGTTACCATATTCATGGTGATACTTATGTTCAGTTTTATAAAAGGAATAGTAAAAGAAACAGAGAAAAATTATATTACATTGGAAAACAATGGAATTGGGTACCAAATATTTGTAGCAAATCCTTTTAGTTTTACTTTAGAAGAAGAAAAAAACATTTATATTTATACCCATATAAGAGAAGATGAATTTTCATTTTATGGATTTAACTCTAAAGAAGAAAAAGATTTATTTTTAAGATTAATCAATGTAAAGGGATTAGGTCCTAAAATGGCACTTCCTATGTTTGCTCTAGGAAGTGTAACTGGAATTACGGATGCAATAGATAGAGAAAATGTCCTATATCTTACAAAATTCCCTAAAATCGGAGAAAAAATTGCCCGTCAGATTATATTAGATTTAAAAGGAAAGCTAGCAAAAAACGAAACAGAAGTAGTAGCAGGCTTTGATGAAGTAGTAGAAGTACTAGAAAGTTTAGGATATAAAACAAACGATATTAAAAAAATACTTCCTAAGCTTTCTCCAGATTTAAAAATAGAAGACCAAGTAAAAGAAGCATTAAAATTATTACTAAAATAGAAAGGAAACTCATATGGAAGACAGAATTATTGATGCCGAAGAAAAAACAGAAGATATATTTGAAAGAAATATACGTCCCCAAAGTTTAGAGGAATATGTAGGACAGCAAGAAATCAAAGAAAACTTGCGCGTATTTATAAAAGCCGCTATCATGCGTAGTGAACCCCTTGATCATGTACTACTTTATGGCCCTCCAGGACTTGGGAAAACAACACTTGCCCATATCATAGCAAACGAACTAGGAAGTAATATCAAAACAGCGAGTGGTCCATCCATAGAAAAAACAGGAGATTTAGCAGCTGTACTATCCACATTGGAACCAGGAGATGTATTATTTATTGATGAAATTCACAGAATGCCCAAATTTATTGAAGAAGTTTTATATCCAGCGATGGAAGATTTTGAAATAGATTTAGTCATTGGAGAAACAGGAAAATCAAGAAACATCAAAATAGACTTACCGCCATTTACACTTGTTGGAGCAACAACCAGAGCAGGAGATATATCTTCTCCCTTAAGAGATCGATTTGGAATTATTTCCAAGCTTGAATATTACAAAAAAGAAGAACTAACAAGTATTATTAAAAGAACAAGTAGAGTACTAGATATGCCAATTGATGACGATGCAGCAGAAGAATTAAGCGGAAGATGTAGAAAAACACCACGAATTGCCAATCGTTTGTTTAAAAGAGTACGTGACTTTGCTTTAGTAGAGGGAGATACTTCGATTACCAAAAATCTTGCTAAAAATTCCCTAAATCGCTTAAAAGTGGATGAATACGGACTAGACGCTATTGATATAGAATATCTAACAAGTTTAATTACCAAATTTAATGGTGGACCAGTAGGAGTAGAAACGATAGCAACCTCAATCGGAGAAGAAGTATCTACAATCGAAGACGTCGTAGAGCCATTCCTACTTCAAGAGGGATTTATTAAAAGAACTCCTCGTGGTAGAGTAGCTACCGAAAAAGCTTATGACCACTTGAAAATAGATCATAACACAAGTATGTTTTAAAAAATGGCTTTAAACAGAGAGGATGTAAATTATACGAAAACAGATATAATAATTAATGGAACTAGAACTTGTGGCAAAGATACTTTTGTTGAATTTGCTTCAAAATACGCAAAGGTAACTAATTTTTCATCAATTGATAAAGTAAAATAAATAGCTAGTTTTAAGTTTTTTTAATATCAAAGACAGGGAAAAAATTGTAAATTTTTAAGTGAATTTAAACAAGCTTGGTCAGAATATAATGATGAACCATATTTGGAAACAGTAAAAGCAATTGAAGAATATTATTGTAGTGATAATGATATTTTATTTATTCATATTAGAGAACCTGAGAAAATAAAAAAGTTCAAAAAAAGAATATTTACTAAATTATTTTGAAAGAAAACAAGATGATTTAAAAGAAGTAAAAAACTAATCTAATAAATTTTATAGTGATGATTATAAGCAACGAAAAGAAAATCAAATAAAAATGTAAGGAAGAAAGAAGAGAATCAAATGACAACCGAAGAATTTAATTATAATTTACCTGAAGAGTTAATTGCCCAAACACCACTAATGAATAGAAGCTCATCAAGACTTTTAGTGATGGATAGATTAAATGGTAATTTAGAGCATAAGCATTTTACAGATATAATGGATTATTTAAAGAAAGGAGACGTTTTAGTTCTAAACGATACCAAAGTCATTCCAGCAAGACTGATTGGAACGAAAATAGAAACAGGAGCAACCATTGAACTTTTACTTCTTAAAAATACTAAAAAGGATACATGGGAATGCTTATCACGTCCCTTTAAAAGATTACATGTTGGAACAAATATTACATTCGGAAATAATCTTTTAAAAGCCAAAGTATTAGAAAAAAGGAACGATGGAATAGTTATAGTAGAATTTAAATACGAGGGAATATTTTTAGAAATTCTAAACGAATTAGGTTCCATGCCACTTCCTCCTTATATTCATGAACAATTAAAAGAAAAAGATCGTTATCAAACAGTGTACGCCAAAAACTTGGGAAGTGCCGCAGCACCAACGGCAGGACTGCACTTCACTCATGATTTATTAAAACAAATAGAAGAAAAAGGCGTAATCATTACCTATGTAACATTACATGTAGGATTAGGAACCTTTAGGCCTGTAGAAGTAAATGATGTGACAAAACACATTATGCATAGTGAATACTATGAAATGACAAAAGAAACAGCCAATATTTTAAACCATGCAAAAATGGAAGGAAGAAACATCTACGCGGTAGGAACAACAAGCACTAGAGTCTTAGAAACGATTATGAAAAAACACAAAGAATTTAAAGAATGTAGAGGAATCACAGACATTTTTATCTATCCCGGATTTGTGTTCAAAGCTATCAATGGTTTAATTACAAACTTCCATCTTCCTAAAAGTACGCTTTTAATGCTTGTAAGTGCTTTTTCTAAAAAAGAATATATTCTAAAAGCGTATGAAGAGGCTGTAAAAAATAAATATCGTTTCTTTTCTTTCGGCGATGCTATGTTTATAAAATAAAAAATGAATTCTACAATTTTTGTTGGAATTCATTTTCAAGAGTTGGAAATCTTTTATTATAAAACTTTTCTAAAGTCAAAACACGTTGATCTGGAAAGAAACCAAATTCTTCTTTTATTCGTGTAAAATATTCTGATTTATCAGAAGAATCTAAAGAAATTCTTAGCATAACAAGCGCTGGATCAAAAGCAGAAAGAAAAAAGATAAATTTTTCATCTCCTTTCAAAAGATTATATTTGCGTTGAAATCCACGACTTTGATCTATTTTAATTTCTTTAATAATTTCATAAAATTTATCTTCAAGAGATAAAGAACTATGATTTAAAGACCACAAAGTCGCCATTTTTTCAATTTCTGTCTTTCTTTCATCTTCAATTGCTCTGAATTTACGAGTAGGGTTATCTTTAAAAAAAGTTTCTTTAATTAAATCTTTAAAACGAATTTTAGAATAAACTCTAGACTTGTTCGGAAACTAATTAGTCTTTATCAAAATTATAAAAACCACATAATA
>CAQBKK010000048.1 GCA_948760655.1 uncultured Bacilli bacterium
CGGAAAATATAAGAGAAAACAACAAGATATTTTAAGAGTAAAAGACTATTGTGAGTATCATCTTCAATGATTAAGATTTTTTTCACATTATTTCACCACCATTTTTTATAATAATTTTAAAATACATTAGCAGCATTTTTATACCATTACTTCTTCTTCACTTAATAAATTAGTTATGTAATCTAATGAATCAAATAAATTATCAAAAGATATATTACTAGAATATGGTGCAGTAATTTGATACTTTCCCCATAATTTTATAAGTTGTTCACTTGTCTTCATATTGTTTAATTGTTCTCTAATATCTTCTATATTTAATTCTGTTTCTCTATTTTCAAATGTATTTTGTATTGCCATAACTAAATTCTTAAAATCTATTTTTTCAGCATTTTCCTTGATTAAAACATAGATGTCATAAAAATCTTTCATTCTAGTATTATAAATATCTCTAGCAATAATTGTTTGATACTTCTCTGCTATAACTGTTTCAAGCGTGTATGCAAGTATTGGTATTTTTTTATCTTCAAAATGGCAATTATAATTATATTCAATTTCTCTTGGTGTTATTTTATCGCCTGTTGTTAATTCTATTGCTAGATATACTTTTAATGTTGACATAGTGGCTAATATATTTATTTTGAATCCACCATATTCGCTTTCTTGTCGTATATCTTTGACATCTTCTATTTTAAAATCTATTTCATCATCTAAATCTATATTTAATATATCACTTATTATTTGCGTTACTTCTTCTCTTTCCAATGGTAAACTCTTTTATGTTGCGTCCATATCTTTAGTAGTTCTTTCATCATCTCCTATAATTGAAGATAGTAGTAATCCACCTTTTAAAATGATATTATGCTTATATTTACTTTTAGAAAGTCTATCTAAAATATGTTCAAAAAAATACATTTGATAAAGTTGTGTCGACAAATTGTTATCTCCGTTTGCTTTTTCCCTAATAATACTTTTTAATTTATCTTTGTTCACTACAATAAAACCTCCATATATTCACTTACCTTTTTTTCTATATTCATTGCTCTAGCATATTTAGTAAGTTTACTTAAATTCTTATTTTTACTTTTGGCATAATCTTTTAAGGCTTTAGAAAAAATTTCTGCGTCCGTTTTATTTTTGTTTTTAATAATATCGCAAATTGTTCTTTCAACATCATAAACTTTGATTTTCATTCCAAAAGGAGATTCCATTTCTATAACACCTAAATCAAGTAGTTCCCTTTTTACAAAATTAAGAATTACATTTTTTTCTTTTTGTAATACTCCACTATATCCAAAAGGTAAAGTAATATTATATACTAATGGTGTACGATCAGATAAGTTATGAAGATAAAGGGCAGTTGCCATTGAAAATCTAGCATTTTTACTTTTAGAAGCAATTTTATAATATTCATCTTCTATATAATTAGGTAATCCATAATATCCTCTTGAAATCCTTACTAATGTTCCATTCTTAACCAAATTTGTTAAAAATGTTTTATTGATTCCATTTTTTACAACTTCTTTAGTTGTAACATAACCATTATTTTTTTTTACAATTTTTAAAATTTTATCATAAAAATCCATTTTAGTCATTTCCTTTCTAACTAAAATTATAATTTTTATTCGTTAAAAAGTAAATAAATTTTAAAAAAATTATTGAAATATTGTTTAAATTCATATACAATATTCATAGAAAGAGAACAAAGTTTGTAACTTATATGTGATTCGCTCCAAAGAGGCATAAACTCGCACACTAAAAATAGTAAAGCGAGTTTTTCTATTTATAAACAAGTTCATAGTATTTAATATTTTGGGCTTTTTTCATTATGAGAAGTGAGTTTTTATTTTATATAAAAGACTTTAGTTTTCTTTTGTACGAAGGAGGCTTTTTTGTTAGATTTCACAAAAATTAATAGATAAAAAAAGTACTTTTTCTTTGTCGGTGCCTCCCTTATTTTCCTATGTTAAGTCGTTTATTTCTTCATCTTTCTCAAAGTATAATATGGTTGTATTTATATTGCTTTACAATTTTGATTTCTATTATACGTCTAATGGATTTATTTCTGAATTTTGAGTAATTAATCTATAAGCTTCATCTAAAGACATATATTGTGCTTTTATTTTTCTGCAAACAGGAGAAGATTTACTACATTCATCGCTCTTCCATTAATGTTTGTAATTTAGGCAATATTATTTAATTTTTCTTCAAATTGACCCTGAAATTCACTTGATAAAAATAGAAAACTAAATTTTTTATCCCTTTTATTATTTTCTTCAACATATCTTCTCATTTCATCTGCTTGTGAAATTGGTAAGGAATAACCTTTGGAGTAGACTTTAAATAAATAATTGTTACATAATTATTTTTTTAACTATCGTGTATATTATTCTATATGGTTTTCCTACACTACCTAAATGTAAGTCTTTATAACCACATTCAGATACTAGCAAATCTATTACTTCCATTTTAAATTGTCTGTTAGGTTTAGAGTCATAAGCCAAACCAACTAAATTTAAATAGTTGTGAGAAATATTTTCAAGTATTTCTCTACAGAAATCTTTCAATCTTAAAGTATCGCTCTTGCCAGTACCAATAGAGTTTATCGGTAGGATAAGATTATTAATTTCATCATTTAAAAAATAGCCTTTAAGATTCTTTTATAAATAATCCAATATTTTGTACTCCTTTTATATCATCTTTGATGGATTCTAAAGATTCTTCAATTTTTGCTTCTTATAATTTTTCTTAAATTTTATCTGATGTAATACTTCCGTTAGCAGCGGATAAGAATTTTATAATATAAGCACTTCTATTTCTTATATATTCTTTCTCACTAGCTTTTAAGCATTGTATAAAATTGTGATTTTCTTGATATTACATATTGGGATTAGCAATAATTAAATTAACTTTAATATTCTCTTTCTTCATTACTTGGTTCTTATCAGTATAATTTGGCTTCATATAAAATCTACTAGAATTATACCAAGTTTAAGTGTGGATAACTCTTTCAAATCTACTTATAAATTTTGTGATGTTCTTTCTATTTGCAGTAAATTATAGTATAATATTTTTGTTGAAAAGTGGAGGATTGATTATGAAAAAGAAATTGTTAGCTTTTATGCTTAGTTGTACTTTCTTTCTAGGAATAGCTACTGGTTGCACAGAGCAAAAGGAAAATGACCCGAATGAAAACGACGTACAAACTACAAAAGGAAATTGTGAAGCTGAGGAATGTATAAAACTCATTGAACCAACTATGAAAGTCGAAGAAATTAATACAATTATTGGTTTCGAGGGTGAGAAAAAAGAGGGGTCAGGTACTTATATTTGGCAGTTAACCGATAAAACAAAAATAGAAGTGGAATATAAAGATAGTTTAGGTACAATTACTGCTACTATGGACAAAGAGAAAATTAAAAATGATCAACTAAAAGTATCTATTTGTTATGCTATTCAAAATGATATAAAGAGTGGTACTACCTATACTTATGAAGAAATGGTTGAAAAATTTGAAGGCGTTGAGGGTTATTTAGCCACTAAAGCTCCGACATTTAAGAGGTTTATTTGGGTCAGTAAAGATGGCCAGACTTTTGGAGCTACTTTTTCTGATAGTTTAAATGGTAAATGTTCTATTGTATCGCTTCGATAATATATGGTTTAAAATATAAGTTTTAAGTAGATTATAATTCGCTATATTCATTTTCTTTGTTTAAGTTGTTTTTATATTCATTGATAATTAAACTTGATGTGGTAAGAAGCATGCCTGCAATAGATGTAGCACTGACTAAAGAATGTTGGACAACTAAATAAGGATCAATTACTTTTGTTTTTTCTCTCTCCTCCCATGTGTCACATGAAACATTGAAAATCTTTTTGTAGTTTTCTTTTTCTATTTGTTTTAAAATATTTTCAAAGCCCACTCCAGCATTTTTTAATATTTGTTCCAATGGCTTTTTTAAAGCGTCTTGCCAAATTTTACTTGCTTCATTCGTTACTTGTAAATCATTTGCTATTTGTAATAAACTTACTCCTCCACCTGTTAATATGCCTTTATCAGAAACAGACAAAGCACATAAGGCATCTAAAAGACGCATTCTTTTTTCTAACCTTTCGGTTTTGGTTGGAGCTCCTAATTTTATTTCTGCTGTTCCATTTGAAAACATAGCTATTCTTTTTTCGTAAAAATCAATTTCTATATCACTGGTTAGTTCTTTTCTTTCTTTTTTTAATGTTTTTAAATACTTTTTAATTTGTTCATTCATTTTAAAATCAATTCTTATATTATCTTTTGTTATCTCTATATTTTTGGCGATACCAATATTTTCCGATGTGATTTGATTTTCATTTTCAACTCTTTTAGCATTTGTAAGACTCTCCATATCTTTCATTATTTTATGGACATGTAATCCATATTCTTCTATTTTTAACAAACAAATAGGAAAGTTTTTTGTTATACAAAGGGAGAGTATTTCTTCTATTATTTGTTCATCAAAGTCACTTGCAATAATTACTAAATCTTTTTTATTTCTTAACATTTCATTTAGTAAAAAACTAATACTTTCTAAATTGGTTAAAGAAGTGTTCATAAGTAAGACATAAGCTTCTTTATAATTTAGTTTGTTTGTCTCTTTTAAAAAATAAGGAGAAGCAAGTGTTGTTTCACAAGTATATCCTTTCAAATAAGTTATATAAGTATTATTTTCTTCTATTTCTTTGATAGTTATGGCTTCTTTCTTTTTTACTTTCTGAAATGCTTTAAAAGCAAGTTTACCTAACTCTTCATCATTCGCCGAAATTATGGCTATTTTTTTTAAATCTTCTATGGTAGGTTTTCTTTTTAAAATTTGTAATTTTTTTATTATGATTTCCAATACTTTATCTAATTCTTTTTTTAAAATAATTGGACTTGTTCCCTTGTTTATAACCTCTATGCTTTGTTCATAAATGCTTTCTAATAAGACCAAAGTGGTAGTTGTACCATCTCCAACTACTTCATCTGTTTTCATGGCTGCTTCTTTGGCTATTTCTAAAATACAAGCTATACATTCCTCTTCACTTTCAATATTTTTAGCAATCGTTACACCATCGTTTGTGATAAATGGTGAAAAATTTGAGTGATCAATAATCACATTGTTTCCTTTTGACCCTAAAGTTTGTTTTACTGTCCCGCATAAAAGATGAATACTTTCTAGCATTTTTTCTTGTAATTCTTTTCCACTTACTATTTTTTTCATAGTTCCTCCTTCACTTCCGTTATATATTTCCAATATTTTTTAGGCATAAAATTCCTACGACATCTATCATTTTTTCGTTCTTTAATCCCAATAGTTTTATAAAAAGTTTTCCATAAATCTTCAATGCTCTTTTCTAAAATACTTTCTCTTTTAATCGTCAGTTTAAATTCTTCTTCTCTAATGATGTAAAAATTCTTTTTATCGTATACACTTATTATTTTTCTTTTGTTATCTTTTATTATCCAAAATTCATTTTTTAAACGTTTGGCAAAATGGCAAGAAATTAAAAAGAGTACATCATTCGTCGGCTCCATTTCAGCATATAAAATACTTTGTTCTAATTCTTTAAATCTCAAAAACCCTTTCATTTTGTGAGATTCGTGCATCACATAATTAGAAATCCTTATTACTTCACTTACGCATTTCAAATTGCGATAGTACATAATATTCTTACGATATTTTATGGCATTACGAAAAAAGTAATAAATAATTAGTTCTTTATTTTCTTCAACTGATAAAAAGACATAATACATAGCACGTAAGGCATATTCGCCGAAAGCATTTTTTACTTGGTAAATTATTTTCTCATCTTTTGGAATAGATAAGTTTATGGTTGTTTCAAATAGTGATGGCAAATAATCTTCGTTTTTGATGTTTTCTACTTTTAAGTTATTTTTAAGAAGATACAAAATAATGATTAACAGAGACATAAAATTCCCTTCATAAATATAAACATTTTTCATTTAAAATAACCTCAATTGTTCTGTTTTATTAGGTAAAGTACTTTTATCTTCTAGCATTAAGTTTTGGATAATAAATTCTTTTTTGAAAAATTCTTTGTTCGTTATGTATTTACCATTACACAGAATAAAGTACTTCGCTCGTTTTAAGACAACGCCCATTCGTTTTAAATCTTCTAAGTGAATGGTAAATTTTTTGCGAGACATGATAATTCTTTTAGCACTTTTAACACCTATTCCAGGAATTTTTAATAAATCATAATAAGAACAAGTGCTAATTTCTTTTGGGAATTCTTCTAAATGTCTTAATGCCCAATCCGCTTTGGGGTCAAGTAATATGTTAAAGTTTGGGTTTCGTTCATCTAAAAGATCGGTAATTTTGTAGTTATAAAAGCGAATTAGCCAATCCGCTTGGTAAAGTCTATTTTCTCTTACTAAAGGAGGATGTTCTAGACTTGGAAGTAAATTATCTTTATTTACTGGAACATATGCTGAATAAAAGACGCGTTTTAAATGATAGTTTTCGTATAAATGAGAACTTTTGCTCATAATTTGGTAGTCTGTTTCTTTGGTGGCTCCAATAATCATTTGCGTACTTTGACCAGCTGGAACATATTTTTTACTTTGGTTTGTTTTTACATATTCCATAATTTGAGACACATTTTTACTTTCTTTATTTGGAGCAAGAAGTTTTAAACCATTTTCGGTGGGAAGTTCAATGTTTGCACTTAATCGATCGACAAGAGTTCCTAGTTCTTTTAATAATTTTTGACTAGCCCCAGGAATAGCTTTGGCATGGATATAACCATTAAAGTGATATTTATGTCGCAAAAGGGAAATTGTTTTAATTAAAAGTTCCATAGTATAGTCTGGGCTTTTGATAATACCTGAACTTAAGAATAAACCTTCTATATAATTTCGACGATAAAAGTTTAGGGTAATTGTACATATTTCTTCTGGAGTAAATAGGGCTCTTTTGATAGTATTGCTTTTACGATTCAAACAATATTTGCAATCAAAAATACAACAATTGGTTAAAAGTATTTTTAAAAGAGATATGCATCTTCCGTCGGAAGCAAATGAGTGACATATTCCAGATCTAGCAGCAGCACCTATTCCATTGGTATTTTTTCTACTACTACCACTTGATGAACAAGATGCATCGTATTTGGCACTATCTGCTAAAATTTTTAACTTTTCTTGCAATTCCATGGGGATCACCAATGCTATTGTACTATAAAATTATATATAAATCAAACGTTTGTTTGTGTTTTTGGGTGGTAATTTTTAACATTAAAATAAATTTAAATAAAAAAAAATAAAGAACTACAATTTAATTCTTTAACTCTGCATCTCTCACTTCCAAGCAATTCATTAGATTATGTATTTAATTCAAAATATGTTTAATTTCACTACTTCAATACTCATAATAACAAAACAACTCAGATTATAGTTATAAAAATTTTACCATTTTAAACTATTTCTTTTAATTTTTTTATTTCATTTAAAGATAATTTAGTAATCTTAGATATTTGCTCAATGGAAATTGTATCTAGAACAAGTAATTCTTTTGCTATTTCAATAGAATTTTGTTTGGTTCCTTCTTGAATACCTTTTTCAATACCTTCTTCTCTGGTGTATTTACTTACAAATTCTTCGTCGCTATTTAATTCTAGTAATTCGTCTTTATATTTTTCCATTAGCTTATCACCTCGAACAAACTCTTTTAAATCATTTCTTTTTTCTAAATCTAACATTATAAAATATTTGTATTTATCCATGTTATAGCTTAAATTTATTTGAATATATTTAGATTTAGTATCATATCTTTTATTTGCTTTAATATTTCTACTAGTTATAAACCGAAAGAAATAATTTAAATTTCTAATTCTTTCTTCTAATCCATTACTTCAATTTCGTAATATTCATTATCACATTTAACAATTAAATCAACTGTTTTTTCTTTTTCTAAGATATTTTCTACGGGTAAGTCTTGTGGGATATACTTAGTTATTACAACAGGTTTACCTAAAGCTGTTTCTAAAATACATTCTAAGATATCTTGATTTTTTAACATAATAGATTTAAAAGCTAAATCATATCTACTTGTAATTAAGACATCTTTATTTTTCTTTTCTTGAACTTTCTTTAATGTTGTCATAATAATATTCCTTTCATTGGTTGTTTATCATAATGAACAAATTTAAATAGTTCAAGAGAATGTTTTGACATATTTTATCTTTATTTAAGTGGCTTTAGCAAGTTAAGTAATTTAACACTAGTGATACTATAAACGGAACTTTATCATAGCTATATTTTTAATAGGTTACTTGAGTTTACTAAAAGTGTACTATATAAAAATAGAATATCTTGGTTTTCAAAAGATAAAACCTTTTTAATAACCTTATCATTTAAAA
>CAQBKK010000049.1 GCA_948760655.1 uncultured Bacilli bacterium
CTTTTCCACTTCGGTTTTTTACTCCTTTCTCTATTCTACTTTTTTTAATTATACCTTTCTTTCTCAAGCTTTGTCAATACAAACGAAAAGTTGTAAAATAGTTATAAATTTGTATTCAAAATAATAAAAAAAGCTATATTTTAAAATACAGCTTTTTCCATTCATTATTTTGCTAATTTTATTACTATATCACTTTCAGGATACGAGATACAAGGATGAATGTAATTTTTATCTTTATCACCTAATCTCATATGGTCATCTACTGTTTTTATTTTTCCACTTATCAGTTTACTTCTACAAAAACCACATTCTCCTACATGACATTTACTTGGTGCTAATAAGCCATTTTTTTCTATTGCACTTAATAGAGATTCCTTTCCACTACACTTTATCTCTATTTCTTTTTCATGTGTAAGTACTTTTAGATTGTATTCTTTTTCACTAATTAAATCTATTTCACTTCTAAACGCATCATGTCTTACAAATTTTATAGGTATGTTGTATTCTTTTAATACTTCATTCATTCGTGAATACAAACTAATAGGGCCGCTAACAAAGAAAGAATTTTCTTCTATTATGTATTTATCAATTAGTTCTTTATCAATAAAGCTTGATGCAAATTCACTATCATCATCGACTACCATTACATAAGCTAATTTTACTTTATCGTTTTTTGAAGTGATTTCTTCTAATTTATCTCTAAAAATAATATCTCCTTTTGATTTTACACCGTAAAGAATTGTTAATTTACAATCTAATGTTCCATCATATATTGCTTCTGCCATGGACATAAAAGGTGTGATTCCACTTTCTCCTGCAACCCCAATAATATGCTTTGCATCTCTTAAACTTTCGTAATAAAAATTGCCCGTTGGGGAGCTGATATTAAATTTATCCCCTATTTCTACCTGTTCTAAAAAATAATTGGAAACTCTTCCATAAGAAACTCTTTTAATGGTAATCGTATAGATATTTTCAAGTGCCTTTTTAGGGCTTGAACTTATTGTATATGGACGATGATAGAGACTTTCTCCTATTGAAACTTCTATACTTATATATTGCCCTGGTTTAAAATAGGCAAGATTTTTTGTATATTCTTCATCTGGTTTTAAAACAAAGGTTTTAGTATCTTCATTTTCTTCAATAATGTCTACCACTTTTACGCGTTGTACTTTAGGATGTAATTTTTTTGCCAATTCATTTACTGTAAAATTAACATTTATGTTATTAGAGGAAGAATCACGTATAATTTTGATTCGTTCTTTTGTTATTTCATTAAATTTTTCTATATCTTTTTGATTTAGCCCATTTAAGTTTATTGTAGACATTAAAATTCCTCCTCTCTTACGTCATTCTGTATATCTCTTAATGTTTGTTTGGCTGCTAATTCTCCTGATAAATAGGTAGCACCGTAGCCAGATAAGTATGTACCAAATCCTCCACAAAATCTTAAATTTTTTATATAATTTTCGCCTTCTTTGCTTAAAAGTCTCGGTAGTAAATTGTCTAATCCTGTTGCTTTGTAACCAAAAATGACTCCATCAGGATGTTTTGTGAATCTTGCAAATGTTACTGGTGTTGCTATTTCTATTTCTTCTATATAGGGTTTGATTTTTATTCCCGTTGTTTTTTCAAATGTTTCTATTAAATTAGAAGCTATTTCTTCTTTTATTTTAAAATAATTTTTTTCATTTACATTTTTAGAGAAAGTATCTCCAAAGAATAGTGTTGTAAAATTTAATATTGTTGTTCCTTTGGGAGAACAAGAGGGAACGACATTATTTAAAACCGTGACTATACTACTAGTATTTTTTAAGCTATTCATATTTTGAAATTCTTTTGTACTGTTCAAAGAATTATAGATTACATATTGGTAATCTGTTAATTGCAAGTCTTCTGCTGTTTGATTTAACCCTATATAAATAGAAAAACCACGAGCTCCTAAAACTCTAGAGTTTGTTAATTTTATAGCTTCTTTAGGTACTACGGGATGTGGTATCATACTCCCATATACCATTGTTGGTGAAACAGATGAAATAATATGATTTGAGCGATATATTTCGTTATTTGTTAGTTCTACTCCAGCTATTCTTTTTTCTTTAAATAGAATTTCTTTTACACTCGATGCGTATTTTATTACTCCACCATTTTTCTCTATTTCTTCTGCAAGTATTACACTGATTTCATGACTTCTTTTATGAGGAACTTGTGCACCAAAAGAAATATAAGAATACAACCAAGAAGCAAAGTGAACGAAGCTTAATGTATTACTAGCACTTCCTAAATAAATCCAACAAGAAGTTAGTATTTCTTGGGCTTTTTTGGGCATTTTTAAAGCATCTAAAACTTTTTCTACAGAATGGGTAGAAACTTTCATAAAGTTTTCGTATTCTGTTTTTAAGATTTCTTCTTTTACATGACCTGCATTTTCTTCAACGTAAATTAACGCATCTTTTATTTCAATAGCAAGATTAAAAAAGTTTTGTAATGCTTCTCTACTTTCAGGTACATATTCTTCCATTTTTTCAATATATTTATCGATTCCAAAAGGCATTTTGTAATCTATTTTGTCTTCTATGCTGTACACGTGATAAGCTTCTTTGGAAGGAACAAAATCAATTTTTTCTGCAATTCCTAACTTTTCAAATAGTTTATAAATTTTTCCAGGATTTTCTTTTTTACCATATTCTAATAATTGGTGTAGGCTTACATCAAACTCGAATCTTCCTCGAATAAAGCTAGTTGCAAGACCCCCTGGAACTGGATTACTTTCTATTACTAAAACTTTTTTTTCTTTTTTTGCTAGTTCAAGTGCAGCAATAAGACCAGCATTCCCCGCACCAATTACAATTACATCGTATTTATCGTTCATGTCTAACCCTCTCTTCATTATAAAAATATTATAACACGAGGGGGTTCGTTAGTAAAATCAATTTTATTTTACTTTCCTTTTCTCTATGTTATATAATGAATTTTGTAAATGTTTCTTTTTTTATTTTTGTAATTTTATAATATGACCAAGAGCTCCCCTATTATTTAAAACTTTATAGATATATTGGGTTCCTTTTTGAAAACAAATGGAAAAAAAATCTTCTTCTATGACTCTATTGTTTGTTACATACTCTTTTAAAATAATAGAAAAAAAGGCATCTCCCGCACCATTTTCATCTATTTCTTGGTATGGATTTTCTAATATATAT
This sequence comes from uncultured Bacilli bacterium, assembly GCA_948760655.1. The sequence continues at coordinate 3,201 of CAQBKK010000049.1, forward strand.
TTTTTTTCTAACTCTTTTGTTGCAAATGAAATTCCTTTTTTTCCAAAGGTAACAATAAGTAATTTCAAATCAAAGACAGTACATAATTCTTGTAAAGTTACATTAAATTTATTCTTTATAATTTTGTAAGCTTTTTCATTTATATTGATGATTACAAATGGTTGTAAAAGAGAGGTTATCTTCTTTGTATCTAAATAAATAAAATTTCTAGCCCTTCCTAAATCAAGTACTTTTTCACAATCCACTTTTTCTAAATTTCGTAAAGTATTTTTCGTTACATTATCTACAACCAGAATATCTTCTTTTTCTATTTTTAAATGATAATCCGATTTATCTTCTATCCAATAACGTATTCCATTATATTCTTTTGTTGATTTTCCATCTATACAATAAATTCGATTTGTATTTTTTGGAATTTTTTTTATTTCTGATTCTATTTTTAACTTTTCTAAATTTTGTAAAGCAAATTTTCCTGTTTCATCCATTCCAACAGTTCCATAGATTTTTGTTTTTTCTCCTAAATAGGATAAATTAATAATGATATTCTCCCATGATTTTCCATTCATTCTTCCTAAATATTTGTTCTTTTCATAATAATAATCTACAACTATTGATCCCATTCCAATAAATTTCATCTTACATACTCCCTTTAAAGTGGTATAGGTTTCTAACAATCGGAGCATATTTTACATGAGATAAATCTTTTTTAGTTTCTTTAGAGAGTTGATAAACAAAAGAATAAGCTTGTCTCATTAAGTCATAATCTATAAGAACACTATCTTTTTCTTTGCTTTCTAAAATTAAAATATGTTCATAAACTTTAGGTATATTTTCTAATAAAACATAATCAAGTTCACTTTTATTTCCTAATAAATAAATCAACTTACTTTTTTTCTTGCTTGATAATGTACTACGGCCATGACAATAGGAATATTTATCATGAAGTATTATACTAGAAAAACCTGCTTCTACAAATGTCGATTCTAAAAAGTATGCAGTTGTTATACTATTATAATCATAAAGAACTTCAAAATCTAAGCCAAGCTCTAATGTAGCCAAATATTTTTTATCTCTTAACTTCTCTATTTTTTCTAAACCATCACAATAATAATGGATTAGAAGAGAAATTGGCACCAATGTTCTTGCTAAAGAAATAAAACTTTCTTCTTTATCTAATACTTCATAAGTAAGCATTTCTACCTCTTTATTTGTTTTTTTACTTTCTGTTAAAACATATTTGTTTATATTTCCATATTTTAATAAATTTTTTACTCCATTACTTTTTCCACTTGCACTTACAATAATTTCGTTATCATAGTTTTTTAGATTATTATAATAAATATGACTTATTTCTTGTGTATTACATAAAATATTGTTTTTATTTTCTAAAACTTTTGTAAGGAATCTGGCAACTACCATACTTCCTCCCACCCCAGTAATCAGCGTATTTCCTTCTATTCTTTTTAAAGAATCATAAAATGATTCTCTCGTATGTTCTCTACTGTATTTTATTCTTTCCTCTAATTGTTTAAAATTATAATCTGTTAATTTTCCCATTTAAAAACACCTCTACACTGAGTATATAAAAAGAAGAGGAAGTATTTCGGCAGGTTAATAAAATTCATTTAAAAGGATTATTTTTTTTATTCGATCAAAAGAAAAATGTCTTAAATCTTTTTTTGTTTCACAGAAAGCTGCACACCCAAAAGAACTTCCATAATAAATTAAATGAAAAGGATGAATAATACGTTCTCTTTCTTTTTTTCCTTCTGTATAATATGTAATTTTTACTTTCCGTTTTTCTTTAATAGCTCGACTTATTATTTTAAAGGTAGAATTTTTGGTATTCAAAGACATTTCTTCATCATAAGCTAAACATTTTAACTTTTGAATTAAATTTTGGATTTCTTTTGTTTTAGGAGTTAGTTTTTCTAGCAATGCATAATCATTTTTTGTTATGACTTGATTAGGAAGATAAGCATGATTTTTTAATACATACCCACCATAAGGTCCTTTAATTGTTTCAATAATAAAACCAGACATTTCTAAATCCTCTTTATAGGTTCTTACCATTCTTTCTGTTACTTCAAGTTTTAATGCCAATTCTTTTAGTGTATATTTTCTTCCATTACTTAAATATTTAATTAATAATAATTCATTTGCTAATTTACTCATAATTATCACAAGTAAATCATAACAAATTATTTTTCTTCTTGGTAGAGTTTACTAAAAATTTCTATATGCAATCGTTCATCAAGAATAATTCGTTTTAAAATATATTTTACATTTTCATCTTCGGTTTCTTCTATTATTTTTTCATAGTTTTGAATAGCAAGTTCTTCTAAACCAATATTATCTAAAAGCATTTTTTTCCATTCTTTTTCATAGGTTACAAATTCTCCATTCCACCATTTGGTTGTTCCGTTTTGTACCCCTACAAAAAAGGGAGTTAATCCAAGCTTTTCTATCAACAATCCAAGAATTTCTAAATGATGCATTTCTGTTATCGCTACTTCTTTTAATATTTTTTTTCTTTCTTCATTAGCATGCATAATCATCATTTGAAAAGTATAATTATGAATAGCAGTGTCTTCACTTATCTCTCCTGCATATAAATTTAAAATTTTTTTAGCAAGTTCAATATCTTTTTTCTCTACTTTTATTTCTGGATAAGGTATATCTATACTGTATCGCATTATTATCACCTAATTAACTATATGAAAAAAAAGAACCTTTATACTAAAAAGTTCCTTACAATCAAATTTTTTTCTTCCTTCATTCCTTATAAAATAACGAGAAAGGATATTGATTCGGTAAACGTAGCGTAAATGTTAATTCTTCCTTTGTTACAGGATGATAAAAAGAAAGTTCTTTTGCAAATAAAGCAATCGACTCCCCCTTTTTGTAATTTTTATTGTATCTAGCGTCTCCAAAAAGAGGAAAGCCTAAATGGGAGAATTGGACACGTATTTGATGGTGCCTTCCTGTTTTTAAATTAATTTTTATCAGTGTTAAATCGTTTTTATTTTCGATTACTTCATAATCTAAAATAGCAAGTTTCCCGTCTTTACTTACATAGGAAGTATTCGTTTTTTTATTCTTTAAAAGGTAGTTTTCTAAGTGTCCATTATTTTTTAATTCTCCACATACTATTGCATAATAGGTCTTTTTCAAGTCATGATTTTGTACTTGTTTTGATAATCTTCCTGCTGCTTTAGAAGTTTTTGCAAATACCATGACTCCCCCAACGACTCTATCTAGGCGATGGACTAATCCTAAATAAACATTCCCAGGTTTTTCGTATTTTTCTTTTAGGTATTCTTTTAAAGTGGTTAGCAAGTCTTTATCTTTTGTATTGTCTTCTTGCACTAACATCCCTACTGGTTTTTCCACTACTAAGAGATGGTTATCTTCATATAAAATATTAATCATTTTCTTCCCAACGTCCATAAATTCCACATGGTAAGACTAAATTGTCTCTTGTAATAGGAAGTCCTACTTCTCCTGCAGATACTTTACCATTCGGATATTTTTTTAAGATAGTTGTTTTTAAGATATTTTCAAGAACAATGGAAGAAATGCCAGTTGTATAGGAATTGATTAAGAAGAATAAGGGTTTGTCGGATAAAATTTGCATACATAAATCAATCAAATAATAGATGTTTTTTTCAAATTTCCATACTTCTTTGTTTGGGCCTCTTCCATAACTAGGTGGATCCATAATAATGGCATCGTATTTGTTTCCTCTTCTTATTTCACGACTTACAAACTTCACACAATCATCGACGATAAAGCGTATTTCGTTGTTTTCTAAATGAGAAAGGTGCATATTTTCTTTTGCCCAATCCGTCATTCCACGAGAAGCGTCAACTTGTACAACACTTGCTCCAGCACTTGATGCAGCCATGGTTGCACATCCTGTATAAGCAAATAGATTTAACACTTTAATTTTTCTATTTGCTTTTTTTATTTTGTCCATACAAAAATCCCAATTCACAGCTTGTTCAGGAAATATTCCTGTGTGTTTGAAATTTGTTGGACTTATTTTGAAGGTTAGGTGTTTATAATTGATTGTCCAAAATTTGGGAAGATGACTTTTAAACTCCCAGTTGCCTCCACCTTCAGGACTTCTATGATAAAAACCATCTATTTTGTTCCAATTTTCATTATTTTCTACATTCCAAATTGCTTGGGGATCAGGTCTTCTAAAAATAACCTCACCAAAACGTTCTAGTTTTTCTCCTCCACCTGCATCTAAGCATTCATATTCTATCCATTCGTTACTTATTTTCATGTTTCATCACCACTAGAAGAATTATAACATACTCATTGCTTTTTTGTATGTTATTCTTTATAATAGATAACCTAGTGAATGTGTGAGGGATGTATATGACGACATATAATTGGAATTATAATCAGTTAAAAGTATTAAAAAAAGAATATTTAAAATTAAAAAATTATACAGAAGGTTTATTAAAAGAAGATTTAGAAAACATTGAATATAATTTGCTTCAACTAGATGAAATGATGTATATAATTACTGAATCTGATTCTCCTATCTCATTTGAAAATTATATAGAATATGTTGATGAAACTAATTTTTTACCTAAAAATACTTTAATTAACTTTCAAAATATACCTGCTTTTATTCAAAATTGGTTATTAAATTCCATGGAAGTTTTAGAACAGTTTAAAGAATCTTGCAAAGATATAGTTATTCCTAAAATTCATTTAACTACTCAAGAAATAGTTTGTTTATCTCATGATTTTTTTCAGTGGATTCCTAATAAAAATTATGTAAAATTTATAGAAAAATATTTGAATAAAGATGAAAGATTATTACGTATTCAAAACATAGCGAAATCAAATCCTTATGTAGGTTCAACATTTGTATTCTATTATCCTTATTATATACCTTATTTTCTTATTGAAAAAGATAATACAATAAATGACTTT
>CAQBKK010000050.1 GCA_948760655.1 uncultured Bacilli bacterium
TAAATCAGGTTGCATAGCAACCAAAACAAAAACAACTCCAGCAACAGCTAACGGGATTAAATTATAGTAAAGATTTCTTTTTTTCTTTAAACTTTTTTGATAAAAAATAGCCATATATAAAATTAAAATAGACTTTGTAAATTCAATAGGCTGTAAATTAAAAAAACCTAATTCATACCAACTTTGGGCATTATTAGAAATAATTCCGTAAAAAAATAAACCAATAAGTGATGCTATTATACCAACAAGCAAAAAAGGAACAAATAAACAATACTTTGAGGTAGGAATTCGTAATACAATATTGATTCCTACAAAAAAAGAAAGAAAAACAAAAACACTTTGTCGAATAAAGAAATAAGAAGAAGAAACTCCAAAACGTAAAACAGCCAATACAGAAGACGCACTTAAAACAATTACTATACCTAATAAGGAATAAAGTATCATCATAAAAAACAAGGGTTTATCTATTTTAGAAAATAGTTTTTTCATGATCTTCACCTATTTTAATCATACCATAAAAATAAGAATTTCCTTTAAATTTTTTTGTATTAGGCAATTTAAGTAGCAAATTTTTGTCAAACGAGTAAACTATATTAGATACATAAAGGAGGTATAATATATGTATTATTACGGAAATAATGGCTACTATAATGCTGGTTATGGTGGCGGATACAACGCTTCTCCTTGTTGTCCAACAACAACTTATGCAGGATACACTTCTGGATATGGTATTGGTGGAGCTATCTGGATTGTTCTATTCATTCTTCTAATTATTATCATCGGTGCTGGATGGAACTGGGGAAGTCACAATTACAACAACTAGGAAGTTTGTACTTCCTTTTTTTTGTATTTTATGATACATTATAGGTCGAAAGAAAGGGATTTAAAGTGAAATTACCCGATATAACGATTTTAGATGAAAAAGATAAAAGATTACGCTTAATAAGTGAACCTGTTACTTTTCCACTTTCAAATGAAGATAAAAAGAATATTCAAGACATGCTAGATTATTTAAAAATGAGCCAAATCGACGAATATAGAGAAAAATATGACCTACGTGCTGGTATGGGACTTTCTTATATTCAAATTGGTGTTGCCAAACGCATTTTCGTCGTTGTGGATGAAACAGAACCTGGAATTTTTCAAAACTACATTATAGTCAACCCAGAAATCACAAGTAAGAGTGAAGAATTAATCTATGTCGGCGAAGGCGAAGGCTGTTTAAGCATCAATAGAGAAACCGTAGGTATTGTCCCAAGAAATGCAAGAATGACTTTAAATGCTTATGACTTAGAAGGAAAACCATTCACAATACGTGTTCGAGAAGACTTATCTGTTGCTTTTCAACACGAAATCGACCATCTAAATGGAATCCTATTTACAGACAAAATCGACCCAAAAAATCCATACAAAAATGCAAATAAAATGCGAGAAATTTAAAAAAGTTGCACAAATATAGCAACTTATTTTTATTGCAAAATTCTTCATACTAAGTTCCGAAAAAAGCTCAAATTACTGAAACAAACTTGTCTTTGTTAAGCTTTTTATTTATAAACTATCTCATCTTTTTATTTTGCTCACAACCAAAAGATATTTTTTTGCGAATTTCCATTAAAGCATCTAATTCAGTATATAAATCTTCTGGGCTAATATCATATTGTGAACATAATGATGGATTATTAAGTAACAATATATTATTCCGAATTCTAGACTCTACTAAATTGGCATATCCCAAAACAACATCTAGCGAATACCTTCCACCTATTAACCCGTTGGTATTTAAAAAATCCACCAAATCTTGTCTAATTGTACTTTTTTCACCTAACATATAAAACTCCTCCTAACATATATTCTTTACTTGCAAACTAATTCTTGTTCTTTTTAAAAAAAGTTCTGTTGTACTTAATGACTAATGGATAATAAGATCTAGTAATTAACACAACCTTAAAAAAAACGTAATAATCAATACTTGTTTTCTAAAACAACTTTTCGCTCAAAAGAAGTATAACTTTGTTCTTCTTGACCTTTGTTCTTATATTCCGCTAGAATACTTAGTTTCCTATTTTCCAATTGAATGAAAAAGGAAACAATCAAATTCATATCTTTTAAAATGCTCCCTATATCTACAGAATTCCATTCTAAATCATGATATATAAGTACTCTACCTAAATCAAAACTACATGTATCTGTAATAGTAATTATTCCATTTTGAATTTGAAAATCCCATTCCTCTAAATAAGAAGTAATTGCAATGGCTAATCTTTTTCTAACAAAATGCATTTGCATAAACTGAACAAATTGACTAAGTTCAGAAGTTGTCACAAAATCTTCATTAAATAGTTCTTTTTTTGCCTAAATTAAGGATAAAGCTATATATCCTTGTGCTAAAAAACCATTTTCCATATTTTCCGCCTACTTTTACATATTTTCAAGTTTCACACTAACAATCTTACTGACCCCTGACTCTTGCATGGTAATTCCATACAAAGTATCTGCATATTCCATCGTTCTTTTCTTATGCGTAATCAATATAAATTGACTATTTTCTTTCTTCTCTTTTAAATACTTACCAAAAGCGTCGACATTTGCTTCATCTAGCGCTGCCTCTACCTCATCCAAAATACAGAATGGTACAGTTTTTACATTTAACACTGCAAATAGTAAAGAAATAGCAGTTAAAGTTTTCTCTCCTCCACTAAGTAAACCAATCGAATTCAACTTCTTTCCAGGAGGTTCAGCAATAATCTCAATACCTGTTTCTAAAATATTATCTGGCTCAGTAAGAACAAGTTTGCCTTCCCCACCCTTAAACAACTTTTTAAAAACAGACTGAAACTCTTCACTTATTAAAGCAAACGTTTTCGTGAATTTTTCCACCATAATAGTATCCATCTCTTCTATAATATTCAAAAGATTTTGGCTGGCACTTTCTAAATCTTCCATTTGATGATTCAAAAATTCATACCTTGTACTTACACGCTCATATTCTTCAATAGAAAAAACATTCACTTCACCTAATTTTGTAATATCACTTTTTAAACTAGCAACCTTTGCTTTAGCAACCTCACTTTCCATTTCTAAAACATAAGACATTTTTGCTTGATCATATGTCAAATTATAATTTTCATTCAAAGATAAAAGTAAATTATCTAAACGAATATCATATTTACCAACCAAAACTTCTTTATTTTTTAACTCTTGTTGTAAACGATTATAATTACTATTGCTATCACGATATTTCTTTTCCAATTCCTCTATTTCACTGGAAAGAACACTTTTTTCTTCCTTTAAATGATTTAAATTCTCTTCCAATATATTTTTTTGTGTTTCTACTTCATTTACTTCATCAAGAAGAGCCATAAGTTTGTCATCCACAACTCCTTCTTTTAAAGCCAGAGAACCATCAAGTTCCTTAGAAAGTTCAAGTTGCTTCTGTTTTTTACTTTCCATAAAATTTGTTTTGTCTTTTAAACCCTCTTGTAAATTAATCACCTTACGTGTAAATTCCTCTTCTTTTGCTCTCAATGTACTTTCATTACTTTCAAATTCTTTTATTTCATTTTGTAGTTTTTCTTGTTCCTTCTCTGCTGTTTCAATTTCTCTTTTTGTTTTTTCTAAAGTAACCTTATCTTTTAAAATACTATTATCGTTTTTAAGAACACCACCTGTTAAAGAACCACCAGCATGCATAATTTCTCCATCTAAACTTACCACCCGATATTTATAACTAAGCACTTTTCCTACTTGATTCAAAATATCAATATCTTTTACAACCAAAACATTTCCAAGTTGATTCTTAACAATAGCATCAAACTTCTCATCGTTTTCTAATAAATCAGCTGCTACTCCAATAAACCCCTTTATATCTTTCACTTTTTTTAAGTCTTCTTCTAGAACAAATCGACTTTTAATGACATTTAAAGGAAAAAAAGTGGCTCTTCCCAATTTATTTTCTTTCAAAAATGCAATACACTCTTTGGCGACTTGTTCATTTTCTACAACTAAAAAATTGGCACTAGCCCCAAGAGCTGTATCAATCGCTATTGTATACTCCTCTGGAATAGTAATAAGTTTACCAATCGTATTATAAACCCCTTTTAAGCGCACATTATTCAATACATTTTTAACCGAGATAGGCATTTTTGTATCATTCAAAATTTGATGTTCTAATACTTCTGCCTTACTTTTTAATTCATACATTTCTCTCAAATTCGATTGCAATTTATTATTTAATGCATTTCGTTTAATAGTAAAAAAACTCGTTTCTTCATTTACTTCTCGTAAATCATGTTCACAACGTTTTAAATTTTCTTCCAAATTTTTAATCTCATTTTCAAACATTTGAATGGATTGATCATACGAAAGAATTTCTTCTTTTAAAGAAACAATATTATTGGAAACTTCAGCACTATCACCAGCATATTTCTTTCTCTCTGTATACATCATTTTCTCATTTTGCAAATTAACAAACTTTGAAGTAATAGAAATCAACTTTTTATTCGTATCACTAATTGCATCTTCTAAACGAACATTTTGTAACTTTTTCATTTCTAAAGCAGAAGCATCATCACTAGAAGTTGCATCTTCATCCAAAATAATCTTATTTAACTCCTCTATTTCTTTATGAAGTTCTGAATACTCTGCATTTATATTTGTAATCTCTTGCGTAATAGTTGCTATCTCTATATTTTTTAATTCTTCTTTTAACTCCAAATACTTTTTAGCATTCTCACTTTGTTCCTTTAACGGACCAACAGTTACTTTTAATTCTTCCACAATTAAATTTACTTTTTCAATATTATCTTTAGTTTTTTCTAACTTCTTCAAACTTTCTTCTTTACGTTTTTTATATTTTAAAACACCTGCTGCTTCCTCAAATATAACTCGTCGGTCTATGGGTTTACTGGTAACAACAGATTCAATACTTCCTTGACTTATAATGTTAAAAGAATCTAAACCAGCTCCTGTATCCAAAAACAAATCTGTAATATCTTTTAAACGAACACGTCCTCCATTAATAAAGTATTCGCTCTCTCCACTACGATATAAAACTCTTTTGACTTCGATTTCTTGAAACTCACTTTTTAAATATTGATCGCTGTTGTCAAACACTAAAGCAACCTCTGCTCGATTAGCGCCTGTTCTTGTTTTAGATCCTGCAAAAATAACATCACTCATTGCTCCAGTTCCACGTAAAGACTTAACGGATTGTTCTCCTAAAACCCATCGTACTGCATCCACAATATTAGATTTCCCACTTCCATTCGGTCCCACAACACAAGTAATATTATTCTCTAAAACAATATTAATTTTATCTGCAAACGACTTAAAACCATTTGCACGTATACATTTTAAATACATAAATTACTCCTTTCTATCTTGTACTTTTTTGATATGCATCTTTAGCAGCATTTTGTTCTGCTTCTTTTTTACTATGTCCTCGTCCTCGACCATACACAATTCCATCAATATGTACTTCGATTTCAAATATCTTCTTATGCGCTGGGCCATCTTCAAAAACAACTACATACTCTAAACTTTTCTTATCGGTTTGTACCATTTCTTGTAACAATGATTTATAATCAAACTTAAATTGTACATGATTATCAATATAAGGAACAATTTGATCTAAAATAAACTTTTTGACCACTTCCAATCCATACTCCAAATAAATAACCGCCAAAACACTTTCATACACATCTGCAACAATCGTACTATTAATATCCTTTTCTTGCCCATGACCTACACGAATAAATCGATCTAACTCTATATCTTGAGCATATTTATAAAGTGCCTCTTCACAAACATAACTTGCCCGTATTTTACTCATATCCCCTTCATTATAAGAGGTATGTAAATAAAAATACTCACTCGTAATAAGTTCTAAAACAGCATCTCCTAAAAATTCCAATCTCTCATAATTCTCTGTCCCATGTTCATTAGAAAAAGAACTATGTGTAAGAGCTGTTTCTAATAATTTTTCGTTTTTAATAAGTATTCCAAGGCTTTCTAATTTTGCTTTCATTTTGTATCCTCCAAGTTTTCTTAAACATTATAACACGAATTTTAAAAAAATCATATTTTACTTTAAAGACAATATGTAGTAAAATATACATGGTGAGTCAATGAAGAAAATAATCCTATTCATCATCAATTGTTACCAAATAATACCTTTCGCTTCTCATAATTTATGTAGATTCACACCAACTTGTAGCGAATACATGAAAGAAGCAATCAATACATTTGGTATAAAAAAAGGAATAAAAATGGGAATAAAACGTTTAAAAAAATGTCGTCCAAAAGGTGAATTTGGTTACGACCCTGTCCCTAAAAAAGGAGAATAAAATGAAAAAAATACAAACTATATGTATATTAATAGGAATTGCTTTTTTAATTTCTGGTTGTGAAAACAAAGATACCACTGGATTAAATATATTAACAACTGTCTACCCAATAAGTTATATCACAGAACAAATTTATGAACCAGGAAAAATTACAAGTATGTATCCAGATGGTGCAGAAACTGAAAACTACCAACTAACAGAGAAACAAACAAAAGAATATAGTAAAGCCAATGAAGTATTTATATACAATGGATTATCAAAAGAACAAACAACAGCTAAAAACTTAATTAACACAAACAGAAAGTTACATATAATCGATGTAGCTTATGGATTAAAACAAGAAAACGGAATAGAAGAATTATGGTTATCTCCAAACTATTATTTGATGCTTGCAACAACAATCAAAAACAATTTACAAAATTTAATTACAAATAAGTATACAACTGAAGAAATTGAAAATAAATATAAAGACTTAGAAGAAACACTGTCTTTAATGGATGCAGATTTAAGAACAATTGCTAAAAATGCACAAGATAAAAATAAACAGACTATCGTTGCTTCTTCTAATATGTTTAAATACTTAAACAACTATGGTTTTAATATAATTAGTCTAGAAGAAAATCAAAATGCGCAAAATAGTATTAAAAATAATTTTCAAAATAAAAATTATACAACCATCTTAATAAAAGATACAGAAGAAAAATCAGAATTTATCGCTTCTCTTGAAAAAGAATATGGTGCAAAAGTCATTACTGTAAATACTATGACTACTCTAACACCAGAAGAAAAAGCAAACAATGAAAATTACTTAACCATTATGAATAATTATTTAGATAATTTAAAAAATGCTGTATTAGATTAGGAATCTTTAAGGATTCCTTTTTTTGACAAAATTAAGGATTGACTAACAATCTATTTTATTATAAAATGTAAACGTAAGTCTTATGGAGCAGTACTCAAGAGGCTGAAGAGGTGCCCCTGCTAAGGGTATAGGTCGGGTAACTGGCGCGAGAGTTCAAATCTCTCCTGCTCCGCCATAAAGATTTTAAAAAAGTTTTGAATTTTAGTTCAAAACTTTTTTCATTTCTCTTTCTTAATAGCAAATTGATTCAAAACTTTCTTCCGCAAACGATAAGACATAAATAAAAAGAAAATAGAAATAACTAATAAGGGAACAATAATCATATAATCACTCCACTCTATTGTTTTAAATTCATAAACAAACAAAAAAATAGTATATAAAATTCCTAGAACACCAATAATATTTAAACGTAAAAGACGAATCATCATTTTCTTACCAGTCTCCGTTTGTTTATAAACTTCTACTATTTTTTTCTTTTCTTTCTTACTCATTTTTTCATATTTTGTCTTTAACATAAATACCACCTATTTCTAATTACAACTATCATATCATAAATTATAAAAAAATGGTGAATTTTGATTAGGATATCCCGAATGGAAATCCCGTTTTGCAAATAGGT
>CAQBKK010000051.1 GCA_948760655.1 uncultured Bacilli bacterium
ATCTTATTTCAACTAGAATTAGTTTTCGAGTGATAGAAAATATTTCTTTTCTTTTGTATGAAAAAGTATTAAAATTACCTACGAAAGCATTTGAAGAAAAAACGAGTGGAGAGTTTATTAATCGGATTACGAATGATTCTGAGACGATTACGGAAGCTATTTCGAATCTTCTTTTTATTCTTATTGGATTTTTTTCCAAGATTCTTATTTTCGTTTATGTATTTTCTAATTCTTTTCTTGTTGCTTTGGAGATTATTTTTTATTTAGTTGCACTTTATTTTATTTCTTCTAAGTTTAATAAACGTTTAAAAGCATTACAAAAAGAAATTCGAGAACAAAATGATAATTATGTTGCTAATGTGAATGAATCTGTACGTGGAATACGAGAAATCAGAGCTTTGGGGATACGAAAAAATATAATGAGGGGTTTAAAAGGAATTGTTGAAAATTTATTTTATAAAAGAGATAAAACCATTACTTATGAGCAAAATTATTATGCATTTGTAGATAGTTTAGGAGAAATATTTACAACGATTGTTTATATTACAATTATTTTTGAAATTGCAATGGGGAAAGGATCCTATGCGTTTTTAGTTTCTATGACTTATTATATTTATAGTTTTATTAATTTAGTGAATCGTTTTGCTACTTTTTCAATGCAATATCAAAAATTAAAGGTATCTGTCGAACGTATTTATGAAATTGTAAATAATAAGTTATATAGTGATATTTCTTATGGAATGTATCATAATTTAGAACCTGTTGGAAATATTACTTTTAAAAATGTTTCTTTTCATTATCATGACAATAAAAAGAAAATTTTAAATCAATTTAATTTAGAAGTTAAAGAAAATACAAAGGTTGCTATTATTGGAAAAAGTGGACAAGGAAAGAGTACAATATTTAATCTTTTGCTTCGTTATTTTGATGCGACTAAAGGAGAAGTATTATTGGATGGTGTTTCGATAGAAGAATATGATGAAATGAGTTTACGGAACAATATTAGTATTATTCGGCAGGATCCGTTTTTATTTAATAGAACTATTTTAGAAAATTTTAAAATTGTAAATCCTAAAATTACTTTAAAAATGGTACGTAAGTATTGTTCTATTGCTTTGATTGATGATTATATTATGTCTTTGCCCAAAAAGTACAATACAAAAATTGGCGAAGGGGGAGTCAATCTTTCTGGAGGTCAAAAACAAAGACTCGCTATAGCAAGAGCTCTTTCTAAAAATAGTAAGATTATCTTATTTGATGAAGCAACAAGTGCACTTGATAATGAGTCACAAGAAAGAATTATTTCTGTTATTAAGAAAATAGCGAAAGACCATACAATTTTTACGATTGCCCATCGTTTGTCAACGATTGTAGACTCTGATGTTATTCATGTGATGGAGAATGGTCGTATTGTTGCTTCAGGAACTCATGAAGAACTTTTAAAAATAAATAAGATTTATCAAGATTTGTATAAAAATAACGCGTAATAGAAGTGTTTTTTGTTATACTAAGAAGTAGTGGTGTTGTTTATGAAAAATTTAAGAGAAAATAAAGATTTAATTTTAAAAATTATTCCTTCTGTTTTATTAATGAGTATAGTATTATTTCTGTTTCTTTTTGGTGAAAAAACAGGATTTAGTGTAATGGCTTTTCAGAATAAAGCAAAAGTAGAAGTCAAAGTCGAAGAGATAATAAATGCGAATGCTGATAAAGAGTTAATGGAAAATAAAACAATTCAAAATAGATTTGTTTATTTGTTTTTTCAAAAGGATGAAGAAATGTGTACCTTTTTTGTTGATAAAGAAACAGGAGAAGAGGAGAATTTTACGCATTATTTGAAAAAAGGGAGTGAAAATGCCTTTACTACGAAAGTCGACGAACTTTTGGAATTAAAGTATCCTAAATTTATTGTGGATGTTTTAAAAGAAGAAGAGCTACATAAAACCTATCAAGTGATGGATACTATGTTAGTTATTTTTTATGATACAAAAGAGGTATTACCAGATTTAACGGAAAGGGTTTCTTTACAAGTGGATTATAATGAAATCAAAGATTATTTAGATTTTTCTGTTACTGTAAGTGATGAGTATGAGAATGAAAATGGCTATACTCTTGATAAAAATAAAAAAGCAATTGCTCTTACTTTTGATGATGGACCCAGTGGAAGTCTTACCAATCGTTTGGTAGAAATATTAGAGCAAAATAAAGCCCATGCAACATTCTTTATGGTTGGAAATCGAATGGAATCAGGGGCTAGTGTTATAAGAAATGTGATAAATAAAGGAAATGAAATTGGAAGTCATTCCTACGCACATAAAAATATGAAACGTCAGAAGATAGAAGATATTGTGAGTGGAGAAGAGCAAACAAAAGAGATTTACAAAAATATTACAGGACAAGATTTAATTTATACAAGACCACCTTATGGTAATGTGAATGCAAATATTAAACAGGCATTGGATACAATTTTTATTACTTGGAATGTAGATACAGAGGATTGGCTGCATCGGGATAAGGATTATATTGTTAATCATATCATGGAACATGCAAGTGATGGGGATATTATTTTGATGCATGACATTTATGAGTCTACGATTGATGCAGTAGAAGAGGTTTTACCTAAACTTTATGCTGCTGGGTATCAGGTTGTTACGATTTCAGAACTTGCAGAGTTAAAAGGTATTACATTAGAACAACACTCTTTGTATCGAAGTTTAAAAGAAGTTCAGTAAAAAGTCGTCATCGTCGTCGCCATAAATACTAATCCAAAGGGAAATTCCACCTCCGATTAGAAATAGAATAGCGGCGATTAAACCAGCGTTAGCAAGCAAGACTTCTTTAGGACTAGAGTTTTTGTCTAGTCTTTTTATATGTTTATAGTTTACGTAAGCAAAATATAGATAAATAATAAAGGTAATGATGAATATTTCCGTATTTATGGTTCTAAAAATATTTTCATCTTTTTTATCATGTTTTTTTAAATATTCTTTTTCAAAATAATTGGAAACGATTGCAAAGATAGCTAAAAAAATATATATGATCCATATATAATCTTCAATGCGAACTTCTTTATATGTTTCATTGTCCATTGCATTATTTCCCATATTAATTTGTATGCATTTCATTTTAAATTAGGTATTTTAGGTAAATAAAAAACGTACTATTTTGTACGTTTAATTTCTTAATGGTGACCAGTACGGGATTCGAACCCGTGAATGCTGCCGTGAAAGGGCAGTGTGTTAAGCCACTTCACCAACTGGCCAAAATGGTGGGCTTGGGGGGACTTGAACCTCCGACCTCACGCTTATCAGGCGTGCGCTCTAACCAGCTGAGCTACAAGCCCATTTTGTCTCAGTGACTATTTTATTTTATACTATTTTTTTACTTAATGCAAGTACTTTTTTATAAAAAAATAGTACTTTGTACTATTATATTTTCTTTTTTACATTTATAATCATATTTTTTAATTCTTCATAAATTTTTTCTGTTTCTTTTTTTATGATTTCTTTATCATAAGAAATAGTTTCTAAAACTTCTTCAATTGCTGCATCATAGTTTCTTTTGTGTTTTTCATTTAATTCGTGCCAATTAATTTTTTTAAAGTAAGGGATGATTTCTTTATTGTATTTTAGTTTATTTTGTAACATGAGTACCGCTAATATGGGGTATCCGGGATAACCTTGCCAGTAAGATGCATTGTCTGTAGAAGAGTAGTTAATTTCTTTCCATTTAATTGTGTAGTTCTTTTTTTCATCTGAACTTGTTACTATAGCTTCCGTTTCTTTCATGTCTATTCTGTTGTCTGCTATACAAGAGTATGCTTCATAGATTTTTGCTATAGGAGGCATTTTTTCCATTTTTATCACCTAAATTTATTTTATCATAAATATTCTTCAAAAGGTCATGAAAAGATATATATACATTAATGTAGATAAAAATAAAAAGTTTTTTTAGATTATTTTCAAGAGTAGAAAGGATATAATCTCATCTGATTAATGATAGAAAGAATTAACTGGATATGAAGTTTATTTAAATCCTAAAACGCATTCTGATGGTTATAAAACTCCTAATTTTTGGATAAAAGATACAAAGGAGTTATAGGATTTAAAAGGAATAGGCGGAGAGTCTAATAACATTGTTGATAATATTTTAAATAAAGCTTCAAAAAAAATGCAAACTCCTAATATTATATTGAAGCAAAGGAAAACATCTTATGATATTGCAGAGTTAGAAAAACAATTAAAATATATATTTGATAATAATTATAAGAAAAAAATCAAGCAAGTTATATTGTTTGATGAAGAAAATAATTTAATTGTATATTACAAAAATAAAAAAGTTCCTCGTCAAGCAAATGCCCAGCGGGGAACTTCAAATGTAATTACAATTACATTCTACTATATTTTACGCATAAAGTCAAATTTTATGCGGTATTTATCTAGTAATAGCACAATTTGGTAGTGCATTAGTTTTGGGAACTAGAGGTTGTAGGTTCAAGTCCTACTTACTAGACCTATAAAATAGAATCACTAATGATATAAAAAAGATTATGGCATTTCAAGAACAACTCGACTGAGTTTTTAAAAAGTAAGTTTTATCCTATTTAGTGGCAATTATCATATCCTGTTTTTTAAGAATTTTAATAAAAGTGCTTATGCTGCTATATATGAAATATTTAATTTTTAATGCTTTTTAATATTCTCTGCTCGTAATTGGATTATTTCTTGCATTTGTTCTTTTATGTCTTCCATATCTGCCATACAACTATCAGCCATTTTCTGATTTCCCTTTTCTAAATAATTAGAATAAGACTGTTCAGAATCACAATACTTTTCAACTAATAGCCAATATTGCATTTGTAATTTTAAATCTTCATCATCAGGTGTTTTTTTAAAGGCAAATCAAATTCTCCACCATAATTTGCTTCCTCTACCGAAAAATATATAGATGCTATTTCATCTAATTGATATTGAGAATCACCTTCTATACATGCGTTTGATACTAACTCACTAATATAATTTGTTAAGCCATTATAAACTTCTTGGTTTTCAATCCTTACAGGTATTCCAGTATTTATCCATGTTAATATTAAATCTAATTCATTCATTATTCTTAAATCCTCCTAAATAAGATTATATCACATTTTCTAAAGAGTTTAATTTTTTTGTTGAGTATTTCATTTTTGCATATATTTGCACCGAAATTGCACCATAGATAAATAGATTTTGCTTTATTTATCGGCTCTAAAAATGTAAAAAATCCCTAAAATAGGGATTAAATTCCAATGGTGTCCCCTCAGGGATTCGAACCCTGGACCCACTGATTAAGAGTTTGTTTTTCAAAAATACAAATAATTTAATATAAGTCTAAAAATCCGATCTATTCTAACTGAATTAGAATATGGACTAGTTTACTTAAATACTTTTATCTTCTTATTTTTCTAAATAAATAGAATTAAATATAATAAGTTTGCACCGAATTGCACCGATAGGTCATCTACTGAACTTTTTGCACCGATTACCAACAAAATATGATTTATTACTAGTTTTTAATGATAAATAAAATTTTGGTGTCATTATTTCTATCAAAATACACCATTTTTGCAAGTGCAAAAATTAATTTGCCACTTATTTATGCCTTTAAAATAAATGAATTGCGTTTATTTAGTGGCAATTATCATATCCTGTTTTTATTAGTGCCATAAAGAGAATTTTTTTGTTAGAGGGTCTATAATATTTTTTTCGCCAAAGCCAACAATACAAAAATATTTCATGTCTTCTTCTGATGTTTCAGCTGTTTTATCTAATTGTTCTTTAAAAGTATCTCCTGTCATTGTTTCGATAAAATCTGTAAAAAGAATATTATTTTCAATAAAATTTTTTCTTAATTTTTTTATTTCATTGTTTTTCCCTCTTAACACAATTAGTGATAAACCTGATATATTTTTATGAATAAAACCATCTTTATCTGTAAAATCAATAAAACTCATTTTTTCTTTTAAATCATTTGAAGCAATAGACACTAATCCAGCACATGAATGGGCAATAGCATTTAATGCTTTACCGACTTCTAAATCCTTATTTACTACAGCAACAAATTTGTGTGTTTCGTTATAAACCATATTTTCCTTTCCTTTCTTAACATTAGTATAATAAAATATAACAATTTATTCAACTGAGAGCATTAGATTTTTTTAACAAACCAATTCGTATTATAAAATTTTGCAGTTAAATTGCACTAAGTTAAAGAGATTAGAAAATTGTGAAAACTTAACTTGTTCTCTTGCTTTTCAACAGTTATTAATAGTATACTTTTTATAGGGAATAACAGTTGTTGAGTGTCTACCGAATCTCACAAAAGAGAGGAGGTTTGATAAAAATGAAAACTAAGACTTTTATTTTGAAAGCTCTTAAGCTCATTGCTATCATTTTATTTCTCCTTATCATTATGATAGTAGTTATAAAAAAATGACACTTAATTTTACATTGAATTAAATGTCGCACTAATTTTTTAGGGTAGACATTCAACTTGAGAAAACTGAATGTTCCCTTTTTTTATTGTATGCAAGTTTCCTTGACATATTCATAGTAACATATATATAGATTTTTGTCAAAAATTGATTTTCAAAAAAATTTGCACCGAAATTGCACTGATATGCAATATTTTCAATTTATTTAAAAGGTGCAAAAAATATAAAAAATCCCTTAAATAGGGATTAAATTCCAATGGTGTCCCCTCAGGGATTCGAACCCTGGACCCACTGATTAAGAGTCAGTTGCTCTACCAACTGAGCTAAGGAGACATTTCTTTTTTATCTATGTTATTCATTATATCATAAATTATGTAAATGTGAACTATTTTTTTATAATTTGTTAATTAGTTTATCGAAATCCCGTTTATATAAAAATTTCATTTTGGAAATC
>CAQBKK010000052.1 GCA_948760655.1 uncultured Bacilli bacterium
CCAATCTCTTTTCCTCCGATTTGTATTTCTATCGGTCATATTTTTCTTTACAATTATAGTATAATACATTATTTTAAATTTGTCAAATAATATTACAGAATAAAAAAAAAGTTAATAACATTTAGTTGTTACTAACTTCTTAAATTACATAAATATCCAATCTTGATAATTGGAAGTTTCATATAATTATCGCTAAAAAAATTATATAATAAAAAACTTCTTTTGTCAAGTTTTTTACGAAATTAAATAATATTTTTCTAAAAAATCATATTTTTCATATACTTGAACCTTACCATTTGTGTGTTTGACAATAATATCTCCATAATTAAAAACCTTTCTTCTACCAATTCTACCTGCTGGACTATGTAATTTTCCTTCTGGAGTATATACACAATCATCAAATAATTTAACTAAATTTCCTACTAACATATTAAACCACATTGGAAATTCTCCACTGCCATATTCAAATGCATCAACAAATTTCGGTTTTGCCATATATTTACTCATAATTTATCATCCTTTCAAAAAAAATAACGCACGAGAATCAATTTTAAGCCGTTTTTATTTTTAGGTAATATAAGTTGTTGTCTAATTTTTAATTTCTGTAATTGTAAATTTATTACCTCCACATTTTCCACAACGATAATTCCCTTTTTCATGCTGTTTTCTAGTCCAATCACTAACTTTAAACTTATACCATTTTGATTTACACTTATCACAAACTATTTTAAATTTATACCCCATCATTTTTTCATATTCTTTATCAGACATTCCAGCTTTCTTTGCATCTGATTTAAAATCTGCTGATGTTTTAATGTTGTAACAAGGATATGCTAAATTAACTTTTTTAGCATAAGATTTCCATACTATGTCATGAGTTTTAGTTCCGTGGTAATGAATGCAACATTTCATGAATAATTGTATTTTTTATATATGTATCATTAAAATTGAATAAAAATTCTCCAATTTTAATTTTCTTTTCTTTTTTAAAAAAAACACCAAGTCGTGTTTTACTACGAGTATCTATCTCATATATTATATCATTATCAATATTTATTCCAATATTCTCTAATTCAGATTTACTTTCTTTAACTAATCTTTCAAATCTTTCCATAATTGATTCCATTATTTTTCTCTCCTATTTTCGTAAAAATTTCGTGCTTGTAAACCCTTGATATTACTGCGTTTTAAATAGCATAAAATGCCGATTTTATATTAGAGTTTTTCTTTCTTCTCTATCTTTTAATTTTATTTTATACCTAGTAATATCTGTTGTTGGTAATAGTCCTTGCTCTATCATTTTGTTTAACCTATTTTTTAATAATCCTTTATTTTTATATATTTTAGCTTTAGACAAATTTTCTACATAAGTACACAATAACTGCCCAAATTTATTCTTTGTTATATTAACATATTTTTTATTGTTTGGTTCATTGTATATCAAAATATACCCACAATCTGTACTGGCACTAATTAATTCTTGTTTTTGATTCCTAAAGTCATTAAGATAACACTCATCACATATAAGAATCCAATTCTCTGGAATATCAAATCCACCTAACTTTGTTGGAACTCTTAATTCTTTCAACATCAAAATCTCTTGTCCATTTTTAATTGTATAAAGATTTAAAAAATATTTATTTGAACCCTTATTTCTTTCTAAGGCGAAAAATTCTCCTTTTGCTCCACATTTTTCACAAGTATAATTATTTAAAAAATAATTTTGTAATTTTTTATTACTTGTTTTTATTCTTTCTTCATTTACTAACTTAAAATCTATTGCTCTTAAACCATTCATTTTACAACGACACTCTGGTTCTAGTAATTCTTCAATTTTTTTTATTTTATGTTTGCTCTTTCTTTCAAAATCATAATTAAATTCCATATAAAAAACCCCTTTCAAATTTAAACATATTTTACCATAAATGTTCAAATTTGTCAAGAGTTTTTTGAAAATTTCTATTTATTTTTACATTGAATTATTGGTCTGCCATCATATGCAGTATCTGAAACCATAGTAATTGGTGGATATGGATATGTTGGCATTGGTACATGAACTGGATAAGGTACATACTCTACTGGTGTGGTCTTACTTACATAGTATCCATGTTTTCTTAAAAATTGTGCCATTTCTTCTAAATTATTAAATTTCATATTTAATTCTATTTCCATTTAATCATCTCCATTATCATTCTCTTTGTCAATATTTATATTTCTCATAAAGTCATCAAAATCTGTAGAATCATCTATTAGTTTTCTTAAACGATTGAAAAAATCTGCTTTCTTATTATTTAACTTATTGTAACAAGATTTGCAAAACTTATCTCCAAAAGAATCTTTTATTATTTCAGATTCTACAATTCTTTCTCCACAACCCCTACATTCTATATACTTTTCTCCTTTTTTGTTTTTTGTGTGTTTTTTCATTTGCTTTAATAATTCCTCAAGACTATTTACTTCTATAGATTCATTATGTTTCTTATCTGCTATCTCATCATCAAAATCTTCAACAAGTTCTTTTATGTTGTCGACTTTTTTTTGACCTTTAACTTCGATAATAAATTTATCTGCATTTACTCCCCTATCTCGCAATCTACAAACCATATTTTCAACTTCTTCTGTTATTATATCATTCCATTTTTCATTTTCCATTTTTTATTTCTCCTTTCTAAATAGCAAAATTTTTTAAGAATCTATTTCTACTTTCTTTCTCAAATATATTTTTAGCCTCTCTCTCCATTTTCATTTCAACTTTTTGATTCATTTCATCAGTATCCATTCCAATAGTCATTGCAAGAGCATCTACACCAAATATTCCTTGGTCATTATATTCTTGAAACCTTTTACTTAAAAGTAATTTCTTATATTGTTGGGTCTCAAAAACTCTTTTTGTTTTTACTCTTCTTATTGCAATATTTTTTCTTTTTAAATGTACAAAATCTTTTTTAAGTTTATCAAATATTTCATCATCAGTTTGTCCTTCATCAGCATATGTTAAAAAGTCATTTTCAAAATCTTTTTGTTTTGGTTTTGTACTACTAATTGCAACTATAATTGATGGAGTATTTAAAAGCTCATCAGAAAAGTTATCACTTAATATTTCGTCTAAAGTTTTTACTTTTTCAACTTTGGTTTCATTTATAGGAGCTGATTTGATTTCCTCTATAATTTCATTTGAATATTCAATTTCTTTTTCTAACGGTTTAATGTCAACTTTAGTTACACTCCTTACTTTTGAGAAATTTCTTTTAATGTAAATATCTAGTTGTTTTCTAGCATCAATTTCATTATCTACTTTTTCTATTATAGTTCCTTTTCTAAATTTTTGTGAACCTAATTTTATATTATACTCACAAAACCATTTATTATTTTTTTCTATTTTTGCTAATTCTTTTTGTTCTTTAGGTTGCTCTACAGTTTCTACAACATTATTTTTTTCTTCTTTTTTTGCATCAATATGTTCTGTTGTTTTTGTTTCTATATTTACAACTTGTTTTGTTTCTGGAATTACAACAATACTCTTTTTTAACCCAAAATACTCTCTGACCTGTTTAATATTCCAAAATTTATTAAATCCTTTAACCATAATTGTTGGATTATGTTTTTCCATATCTAATAACATTTGAGTAAGCATTTTCTTTTTTCTATAATCTGAAGTTGGTTTTTCTATTTTTGGGTTTGTAACTTCTTTAATTGTAATAGTGTATTTAAAAGATTCTTTAAAGGGAAAGTCTTTTTCAAACATTCTATCTATCATACTTTTTGCTTTTTCCTCATTCTCTGATTTTGCTATATAAACAAAACTACAAGACATTCCTTTAAAATAATTAAATGTAATAGTACCTAAATAATCAACCACAGCTAATTGTTTGTCTTTTGTTTGTGGCTCTTGACTTCTAGGAGCCACTGTTTCAGGCTCCGTGTAGTCAGGCTCCCTCCTTTGCTGGGTGTAATTCATTCCATAATCCAACTTTTATATCTATATCTTTATATGTAACATTACTTAATCTTGCAATTGTTTTTCTAAGGTTATCCTTTGCTTTTTCTGGGCTATCTGCTAGAGTTCCACCATGTAATCTAAAAATCTCTTGATTTTTGTTTCCATATAGTCCATAACAAGGAACCCACACATCATATCTTTGTTTTACTCCTTTTTTTTCTGGTAAAACATTACCTTGATTTAAAATAATTCCACTAGCTTTACTTGCATATACTGGATTCTGTTGTTTTTTAATTTCATCTATTAAAGAAATTCTAGTATCATTTAATATCTCCATGAAATCTGGGTGTTCTTTTGCATACTTTCTTATTCTTTCAGTACATTCTAATTGAATACACATATTTTTATATGGTCTTCTACGAATAAGAGATTGGTTCTCTCTAATTGCAGTAACAATAAAACTTCTTAGGTCTTCTAATGTAGCATTTTCATTTTGATGTTGAAAATCATTAACAAAATCCGTAAGGGCATTCTCTGCTGCTACATAATCTGTTAAGAAATTTTCTTCGCACAATGAATTGTAAACCATATCAAAAGCTTTATCTAATTCACAATTATCGACTATTAATGATATTTTTCTACGAGAAAATTCATTATCTATATCTCTATCTACTTCTGCTCTAATTTCTTCTTCATTTATATTTAATAATTTTAATATTTCTTGGTATAATTTCATGTCTCCTTTTGCAATTTTATTAACAAGAGCTTGTTGAGAATCATTTTCTGTATCAGTTTCTACAATATTATTTGTTGTAGTTGTTGTTTTCTTTTCTGCTCTTTTAGCTCTCATATTCAATATCTTTTCTCTTTCAGTTTCACTTAAATCCTTTATTGGAATATATTTTTTACCTTGATATTTTGCGTTTCTTTCTCTCATATAACATTGGTGACAAATTCCTTTTCTCGTTAATTTCTCACTTTTTTCTTTACAATCTTTACATGTTTTCATATTTATATTTCTCCTTTTTATCTAAAATTATATATACTTATTTCATTCCATATCGTAATAAACTTGATTCTATTTGTGCTATACTTATTTCACTTTTTGGTTTGTAAAATGTACATTTTTCTCCTTTTTTACAATAGCATTTATTTAAACAATAACATTCTGTTTTCCCTTCTGCTGGATATGCAAAGCAATCTGTTTTTGGTTCTATTTTGTCATTTTTCATTTTTATATTTCTCCTTTTTTTTACAATATTTTTAAATATACAGTTTTTCTACCAAAGTTCAATGCCTCTTGGTGTGAATTAAAGAAAATATCTATTCTATTTCCTTGTATTGCTCCACCACGGTCTTGTACTATATATGTACCCATACCTTTAATTTCAACTTTCGTTCCAAAAGTATATTTACTTGGCATTGCTACTGTTACACCAGCTTGTGCAGTAGCTCCACTTGCTGTTCTACCTGTTGATTTTCCACAACATTTACTACATTTACAATATCCAGTAGCACTAAATGCTATATATCCATTTGTAGAACTATCACTTGTAGTCTTATTATTTGTCTGTGTTTTTGTTTGTGTGACAACTTTTTTCTCTATTTTTGGTTTAGTTTCTGATAAATATGTATCAATAATCCATCGATTCTCTCCAATTTTTACCCAATTTTGATATTTTTCGGTGATAATAACTTGTGTTGCATAAGGTAAAGTTCTTACTATTTTACTATCAATAGAAAATGTTTCTCTTACATTTAATCCATTTTTAGCAGTAATATACATAGTTTTTTGTTGTTCTAAAATCTCTGTTTTTATTTCATTTGTTTCAACTTTTGTACTTTCGTTAGCTTGTCTACTTACCATACTACCACGGCTTGTAACTTCTCGTTTATCATTAGTCGATATATTATAATTATTTCGTATTATATTATTTGTTTGTTGTATATTATTATCTATCTGTATTGTACCGACTGAATGGATTTCCTGCTTGTCCAATATTATTTTATGTATGACTAAACATAATAGAGAAAGAATAACTAATCCTAAAATTATAATAGCTCTAAAAAATTTCTTTTTGTTTACAATTTTTAGCTTTCTCTTTTTCAGTTTTGATTTTCTTTTTTGTTGATTTTTAGCATGTTTTCCGTTTCATATTCTCACCCCCTTTTCAACTATGAACGCATTATATCACATTATCCGAATTTTGTCAATAGATTTTTGAAAATTTTGTGAAAAATTTTCCAATAAAAATAGATTTTCCCTTTTACAATCTAATATAAACCGATTTCAAAAATATTGATTTAAAATTACTCTTTTAATTATAGTTGATTTCATTCGATTATCGCAAATTGTTGGATAAATCCGAAATCATTTCTTTTAATTTTCTAATTCTAATCTGTACCAAAATTGATATTCAAGTGTATTGCATTATGTATAATGAGTATAACGAAATAACATAATAGAATAATAACATATAGGATAATAATATTTGATGGTTTATGATTTTTATATTATATTCCTAATTGTATTGATTTTCATTTCTCCAAAAAATCACTGGGGAGAGATAAAACTTTCTTTTTCCATTTTTATCATTTACATTTGATATGTTTACACAAAATAAATCTATGT
>CAQBKK010000053.1 GCA_948760655.1 uncultured Bacilli bacterium
TTCATCTATCTTGATTTTCTTTTCTGGCTTTTCCCGACAATTCATTACACTATCCCAATAAAAAAAACACCATTCGTGGTGCTATCCTATTAAAAAATCAACTAAAACAGGTGCAAGAATAATTAACAGCATGATAGGAATGAAAAAAATAACGGAGATTACACTTATTTTGGTCGGTAGTTTAGTAATTTCTGCTTTTGTTTCTAAAAGTTTTGTTTCTCTCATATAGTCTAGTTGATTTTCAAGAGTTTCTGTTATATTGTTCCCAAAAATACTCGATTCTGTAAGACTTAATATAATATTGTTTATGGTATCGCTTGGGATTCTTTTTTTCATGTCTTCTAAACTTTCTGTAAAACTTTTTCCCATTTTTACATCGGAAAGTGTTCTTCTAAATTCTAGTGATAGGTCACTATCAATATTATTGGCAGTTAATTCTAAAGCGGATTTTATGTTTCTGCTTGTTTCTAAAGTAAGATTTAATACTTCAAAAAAGAAAATGGCTTCTTCTTCTAATTTTTTTCCTCGTTTTTTCATGGGTAAATCAAAAACAATTATTTCTACACTTATGTAAAATATAATGGTTACTATGGGAGCCATTATATAACCATGCTTTATTGTAAAGAAAAGAAGTAAAAATAGGACTATAGCTATCAAAAGACGAGCATTCAAGAAATAAGTGGTACTATATTTTATTGAAGACCCTAATAAAAGTACTTTTTTCTCTAGACGTTTTAATGTATTTTTAGGGTATATTTTATGTACAAAATGATTTTTCATTACATTTTCACCTCTAATACTTTCTTAATTGTTAAAATATAAAGAATAAATAGTAAGAGGATTAACACAAGTAAAATGATTCCTAGAGGATGTGTAAATAGTGGGTTAAAATAAGTTGGATTTAATAGAAAGATAACCATTGAAAAAACAAATGGAAGAGCTATTAATACTCGATAAACAAAAACACTGGCTGCTGTTAAACTTTTGAGTTCATTATTTAATTTCTTTTTATTGAATATCGATTTTTCAATAGAGGAAAATACGCGGACGATATTTCCTCCCGTTTTATTTAATAGTGTTAAGGAAGAAGTAATATATTTTGCATCTTCTAGTTTTACACGTTCATAAAAGCGACTGAATACCACTTCTAAACTTAAACCATACGTAATATCTAAATAGATTTTTTTAAATTCATCTCTTATAGGACCATCTAGTTCTTGTTTTACTGTCTCTATTGCTTGTATAATGCTTCTTCCAGATTTAAAACTATTATTCATAATGATAATCGCTTTTAATAAATCGTCTTCTACTTGTCGTCTTTTTTTCTTGAATTTTACATTTAAACTTATATCGGGAAGAAAGAATCCTATCAGAAAAACAAGGGATAAAGTGACAATATTACATGGAACTTTTTTTATTAGAAAAGCAACTATATTTAAGCTTATAAAAACGAATGCTCCTAAGAATTTCATTGCAATATAATCAATATTTTCTTTGGTGTTTCTTTCTTCAAATGGGATAAAACGGTCATATTTTTTGGCATAGTCGCTTAATACTTTTGAGTGTTTTAATATTTTAGCTAGTTTATGCGTTACATTCCAAATAGAGGAAATGATTTGATCAAAAAAGGAGATTTCTTCTATTGTTGTTGCACTCAAACTGAAACTTTCAAATCTTTTTTCTAGTTTGATTATATGAACTTGCTTTATTATGTTCATAATTATTCCAATGAATACGAGTATCCCTATTATTGGAATTATCAAAGCTACTAAGCTTGGCATATGTATGCTCCTTTCTTTTTATTTTGCAGTTGTTTTTTTGAAAATGTCATCAATATCTGTAATCCCATGGGCACTTATTTTTTTGTATACTTTAGGAATGGTTTTATAAAGTAAAAATTCTCCATCTACTGCCCCATTTTCGGTGATACCTTTTTGTGTAAATTTAAAAATTTCTTTTAATTTAATACGATCTTCTTCAAATCCTTCAATTTCAGATATAGATGTTACTTTTCGTCTTCCATCATTCATTCTTTCAATATTAACGACTAGGTCAATCGCACTTGCAATATATTCACGGATTGCTTTTATAGGAATATCTAATCCACTCATTAGTACCATAGTTTCTAGACGATTTAAGGCATCAATTGGACCATTGGCGTGTAGTGTGGTAAGAGATCCATCGTGCCCTGTGTTCATTGCTTGAAGCATGTCGAATGCTTCTTTTCCACGAACTTCTCCCACAATAATACGATCGGGACGCATACGAAGAGCGTTTTTTACTAAATCACGTATGGTTACTTCTCCATTACTTTCATAATTTGTTACTCTAGTTTCTAGAGAGATTACATGTTCTTGACGCAAATGAAGTTCTGCTGCATCTTCAATGGTGATGATACGTTCTTGAGGGCTTATAAAACTACTTAGAATATTCAAAAGGGTTGTTTTTCCGCTTCCTGTTCCTCCACAAACAATAATGTTTAACTTCCCTTTTACACTTGCTTCTAAAAATCTGGCCATAAAAGGAGTAAGAGATCCAATACGGATTAAATCTTCAATGCCTGTCATTGTACTTTTAAATTTACGGATGGTTATGACAGGGCCACGAGTAGAAAGGGGTGGAATCACTGCATTAATACGCGAACCATCATGGAGTCTTGAATCAACCATTGGATTTGCTGCGTCGATTGTTCTTCCTAGGGGTTCTATTAGTCTTTGAATGGTTCTAATAATATGTTCTTCATTGATAAAAGAAATACTTTCATCTTTTATGAGTTGTCCATCAATTTCAATATAAATTTCATTGGGACTGTTGATCATTATTTCTGTAATATTTTTATCACTTAATAATTCTGTTATTGGTCCATATCCATTAATTTCATTATCTATTAAATTGTATAAATGACTTCTTTCTAAATTGGATAAATCATATCCTTCGATTGTTGCATCAATTTCTTCATTTATAAATTCATTTAGTACTTTGTCTTCTGGAATTTCTTTATCTATTAAGTTTTCTACAATACGTGTTCTTAACTCGTCTAAAAGTTTTTTATCTGGAAATATTTCATAATCTGTAACAGACTCCATTTTGGGTATTTTTCTTTCGATGTTAAATGCATCAATTAAACTAGGCTTGTTCATTTTGTTTTCCCTCACTTTCCAGTTCGCTTTCTTCTTTTGTTTCTTTTTTAATCGTATCTAATGCAATTTGCATTAATGTAGAATAATCTTTATTAAAGATGTTTGGCATTTTATTTTGTAAGGTAATGATTTCCCCATTCATAATATAACTATCTATATTTTTTAGGTAAAAATTAGAAGTAAGTGTGTAATCAATGTTAGCATTTATAATGTTTTTTATATCAAAAATAGAAAAATAATCTTTGTAAGGATCTCTGCTGTTATTTAAAAGGATTTTATAATTCATAATTCCAGAATCATTAAAAATACTCATGAGAGATTTCATGTTTTTTATATCTAAAGGATCGTTTGTTAAAACAAATAGTATATTGTCTGCTTTATCTAGTGTTACAATGTTTATTTCATCTAAAAGATGACTTGTATCTATTAAGACAACATCGTAGTTAGATACAGCCTTGTCAATTAATATTTCAATGTATTTTGAATCAATCTTGTTTGCTTGACGCGGATCTTTTGGACAGGGTAATAAATCAATCCACTCATCGTATTTTGTGATATAACTTTCAAAATTTTGATAACGATTGTTATTGTAGTCATCAACAAAATTAAAGATTGTTCTTTCAAAAGGACGATTTAGAGCAATGCTTATTCCTCCACTATATAAATCTAAATCAATAATTAATACTTTCTTTTCTAAATGTTCATAAATTCCAGCTAGGTTGATTGTTGTAACTGTTTTTCCAACTCCTCCTTTTGCTGATGAAATACACATCGCTATTCCTCTATTTTTTGCCATATTTCTTCCCTCTATTCTTTATCGTATTTGATTGTTTTTTTTATCTTGTAGGATTTTAGTCCAATGATATTTCCAAAAATACTTTCTATTTCGTATTCATTGGAAATTTGTATTTGTTTTTCTATGGTTTCTATTTCTAAATTCTTGGTGGGGATGTTGTTTTTATCATAAAGATTTTTTACTTTTTCTTGGTAGTTTTCTGTTTTCATATCCACTGTTCTTACTATAGTTCTGGTGGTACTTGTAAATCTAGTATATTCTTTTAAAACTAGGCCTGTATCTACTATAAATGCTAATATTAGTAGTAGTATAGGAATGACAAGAACAAAAAAGATAAGTGTTTGTCCACGATTATTCATTATAAATCACTCGCTTTGTACTCGCTTTATAATTTTTTCCTAAGAGTAGATTGAGACCAGGAGTAATAATACTTGTTTCTTTTTCTAAAGTGAATTCTAGGTATTCTTTTTCTTGTTTTATATTTAATGTAATGTATTCTTTTGTAAAATCTAAATTGTTCTTTATTTCTTCTATTGTTTTTTCTTTTTGGTAAAGCGATATTACATCATCCATTCGGCTTTCTAAGTTGTTTTTGATATAAAATATTTTTCCAAAATCGATGGTTGCAAACAACATAAAAACAAAAATTGGTAAAATAATTACAAATTCTACTAATGCTTGCCCTTTATTCTTTTTATTTTTCACAAAGTAATCACCCTAATTCTTTATTCTCTTTAAAAATGCAATAGTTTTATTCTATTGCTTTTGTTTGGCATGAACCTTCCCCAGGTTTATCGCCTGGCACGTATTCTTGATCCACTAGAGAACAAGAGGTTTTGGTAATGGAATCTTTTAAATACCCTCCGAAATAACTAACAAGAGCAATGGTTATCACACTTATAATTGCCACAATTAAAACATATTCTACTAACGCTTGCCCTTTGTTATTCAGTTTCTTCATGAAACCACATCCTCTACTATCTTTCTTATTAAATATAAACTAAATTGCGGGTAAAGTCAATTTTTTTGACGGATAGAATAAAAGAAAAAGAAGAAACTATCTTTTTTTAGTCTCTTCTTTGAATTGATATATTTTAAAATTTTTTTTGGCGTTTATAGACATCTTCATTTTCTGGATTATTTGATTGTTTTGATGTTTTAAAAAAATCCATTTCTTTTAATCTTTTAGCGTTTTCTAACATTTCTTTCATTTCTAAATAGGTCATTTTGTCGACGCTATTTATATTTATTTCCTCATCTAAGTTTTCTAAGTTTGCAGGAATTTCTTCGAGTTGTTCTGTTGTAGCACCTTTTTCTTTTGCATACTCACGTATTTCTGCTAAAATTCGTATGGATTCTTCTTCTCTTATTTCATCAAATTCTAAATACATTTCATTTTTCTCTAAGTCTCTTAATTTTTCTTTGTATTTGTTAATTTCAAGTTGGTTTATAGCAAATCCTATTGTTCCTAAAACTACAGAACTAGTCCAAACGGAGAATTAGAGAATATTAAATAAAATATTGGAACAACACAGAAACTAGCTAATGTTATCTGAAAATCAATTGAATAGATTTCTTTTTCAACCATTTCTTTGTACCTATCGGCATTTTTTACTTGCTCTTCCATTTTTTGTAATAATATTCTTTTTGTTTTTAGATTATTTTTAAACTTTCATAAACCATTAACAATTCTTTCTATATCATTACAAAGTGGCAGTAATTGTTCTAATTTGTCTACTATTCTTTCTTGTTCTTCTATAGGAGGTAATGGAATATACATTTCCATAACATGCTCCAACTTCAAATTTGATTGAGCAGAGCCTCCTCCTTTATGCGAAACAGTGTTATGGAAATAAAATGAGTTAATTATATAATAGAGATATTTTGATAAATCATAATTCATAGGAGTTAATTTTAGTACTCGCTGATTTAATAATGCAAAGTCTTCTCTTTCATATATTGCAGTTTTTCCTAATGGTTCTGGATTGTTGGATTGCGATGACAAGCACATTAGAAAATCACCTTTATTTATCTTTGATTTTAACATTTGAGGAGTTGGATTTTCAACAAATGAAGTTTGATTATTTATTTCTACAGTTCGTTTCATTATGTTTTGACTTTTAATTACAGGATACCCCTTCCCGTTTTTTAAAGTTTCAGATGGTTTGTATGAATAGCCATTTTGATATTTAAATAACATTCCTAATTTTACCCACATCCAATTTGCAGGAATTTCAAAAGGGTATTCATTTTCAGTCAATGTCAAATTAAATTTTTTATAATTATCTTTTAGTAAAGACTTTTCTGGAATTAAATTAGTAACATTTGAATCATTCAAATTTTGTTTAGATAATTTACCATGTATTGCATAATCTATAATTGATTTACGCATTTCGTCTGGTAATATTTCTTTCAATTTATTTAATTCTTCCTCAATAGGCTTAATTTCTTCTAATTTAGAAAATAATTCTTCTATTTTAT
>CAQBKK010000054.1 GCA_948760655.1 uncultured Bacilli bacterium
GTCATAGAGTTGCTTTATCTCATGTTTGTAAGAAACTTATTAGAGTTATTTTCATTCTTGAAACTAAGAATATCCAATTTGATCCGTCTTTATTGAAATAATTGATTACTCAATTTTTCAAAATTTCATTTTTGTGAAATCTTTTTGGCATGGGTTTCTTTTCCAATTTTAAATTTTTTAGAAAAACTATTGACTTTTAATAGTTAGCCTTTCTAAGTAAAGTATAAAGATTTTTTTAGGTTGTGTCAATTTGCTTATTTGAAAATTTTTGCTATAATAAGTTGCAATTTTAAGGGAGAGTTTGTATGTTAGAAATATTTAAGTTGATTTACGAATATTCTAGGTATGGAAAAATAGTAGATAAAGATTTTTTTATAAAATTGATTTCTATGGAAACTAATATGAAAAATTTAGGTATGTATATTCAACAAGATCCTAAATTTGAAACAATTTCACAAAGTGACGATGAATACTATGTTGCAAGTTATAACTCTTCTAAAAAAGTGATAACTATTTTTTTAAATGGTGTAGAAAGAATGTTGGAAAATACTAGAATGTATTTAGATTTATTCTCTAATTTTGAAAAATTATTTTTTCCCAATTATCTTGTAAGTATGAGTATTGAACATGAAATTGCACATGCTCATAATATAAAAAGAAAATTATTTGGTACAAATATAGTATCAGATCTTTTAAGGTTAGCAGATGAAGCTTCTAGAGCTCAATATTATGCATTCTATGAATTAGATTTTGATGAAAGGTATGCAGATATTCGTGCTAATATGGAAGTAATATCTCTTCTTTCTTATATTACACCTTCTGCCTCTAATTTATTGGATTTTTTTAATACAGCATTGATAGAAAGACTTATTTCAAACTATGAACAAGATAATGATACTGTTATTTCTCCTACATTAGAATATTTTCATTTTATAGGCGTAGACAGGTTTCTTCCTAACTTTGATTGGTATACTGAGGAAGATTTTGCTTCTTTGAGTTTACGTTATAGAGAAAATTTTCCTTTAACTGAAAGATTATTATATGGTTTCCCTATAAGTAATGCAGAATATGATAGGTATATGAATACTTTAAAGCTCTCTAGAAAATTGATGATAGAGAATAAAATGTCGTCTTAATTTTTTTTTAGTGATTGGTTGTTTCGCCTTTTTTTTAATGGTATAATTTTATAAGGTGATACATGTGGAACTATTATCAAACACGTTGCGTCCAAAAATTTTAAGTGATGTAATTGGGCAAAGGCATTTAATTGGGGATGGGAAAGTATTATCCAACATGGTGAAAAATAAGAAAATTTTTTCTTTTATTTTGTATGGAAAACCTGGTATTGGAAAAACTTCTCTTGCGAATGCGATAGTGCATGAACTGGGAGTGAGACACAGATTCTTAAATGCTACTATTAACAATAAAAAGGATTTCGATATTGTGATTGAGGAAGCAAAAATGCATGGAGAAATGATTGTTGTACTAGATGAAATTCATAGAATGAATAAAGATAAACAGGATTTGCTTCTTCCTTATATTGAAAATGGTACGATTATTTTGATTGGTCTTACTACTTCTAATCCTTATCATAAGATTAATCCTGCAATTCGTAGTCGTGTACAAATTTTTGAGCTACATGAATTAACAAGTGAAGATATTGTAGTGGGATTAAAACGGGGATGTAAGAAGTTAGAAGGTATTTCTATTAATGATGAGACGCTTTCTTATATTTCTACTCTTTCTAGTGGAGATTTTCGTAGTGCGCTCAATTTGCTTGAAGTTGCCTACTCTTCTAGTGGTGAAGATAGATGTGTGGGTATCGAACTTGTAAAAGCTATTAATAGTAAACCTGTATTCTTTCATGATAAGAATGAAGATGGACATTATGATGTTTTGTCGGCTTTTCAAAAGTCAATTCGAGGGAGTGATGTGGATGCTGCTCTTCACTATTTAGGACGTTTGTTGGAAGCTGGGGACTTAGATAGTATTTATAGAAGAATGAGCGTCATCGCTTATGAAGATATTGGTCTTGCAAATCCTAGTATCGGGCCTAAAGTAATGGCAGCGATTCATGCATCAGAGCTTGTTGGTTTACCAGAGGCAGTGATTCCCCTTGGTGTTGTTGTGACCGAAATGGCTTTGTCCCCTAAAAGTAATAGTGCATATTTAGCTATTCATGCTGCATTAAACGACATACGTTCAGGAAATACTGGGAATGTGCCTAACCATATTAAAACAAGCAGTACGACTTATAAATATCCGCACGATTATAAAAATGATTGGGTGTATCAAGAATATATGCCAGATAACTTAAAGGGAAAGAAATATTATCAAGCAAAAATGAATAAGTATGAAGCAAATATTAATAAATTGTATCAAGAAATGAAAGGTGGAAATTAATTATGAAAATAGGAATTCTTGGAACAGGAGTTTTTAGTGTTTCTATAGCACTTGTACTTTCTCAAAAGAACGAAAATACGATTGTTATGTGGAGCGAAAATAAACTATTAGTAGAAAGTTATCAAAAAAATAGAAAGTTTACTACATTTTTTAAAGATAAAAAGATGCCTAAAAATATCCATTTAACAAATTCTTATGCTAAAGCTGTAGAAAGTATGGATCTTGTATTTTTGCTACCTAGCGTATCTTATTTAGAAAATGTTTGTATGAGTATTCAAAAGTTGATTAAGAAGGATGTACCTATTTGTATTGGAACTAAGGGTATTGCTCCGAATGGAAACTTATTTGTCCATGAAGTGGCTCGTAAGTATTTAAAAAATCCTCTACTTGTTTTTGGCGGTCCTACTTTTGCTATTGATGTTGCTAATTTAGAACCAGTTGCTTTTCAAGTTGCTTCAAAAAACAAAAAAAGTATTTCTTTATTTAAAAAGGCTTTTCTTTCTACTTCTATTTTTCCTACTTTTACAGATGATTTTATAGGTATTTCTCTTTGTGGTTGTGTAAAAAATATTTATGCTATAGGAGCTGGAATCATTCATGGTTTAGGATATAATGAAAGTACGCTATTATTTTATCTTACTTGTGTATACCAAGAACTTGAAATGCTTTTGTTTCGGTTTCATTCAACGATTATTACCCTTCATGGTTTTTCTGGTTTTGGAGACTTAGTTTTAACTTGTACTTCTTTTAAGAGTAGAAATCATTCTTTTGGCGAAATTTTAGGGAAATCTACCTCTATTAAAGAAAAAGAAAAGTATTTAAATGAGAATACGGTGGAAGGAGTACATACATTAGAGGCTTTAGTTGCTATACTTAAGAAAAAAAGAGTGGAAGCACCTATTATAAATGTAATTTATAAAATTGTTTATCAAAATGATGATCCTAAAAATTTACTTCAATTATAAAAAAAAGATAACTAGTTATGTAGTATATCTTTCAGTATAAAATGAGCAATGAGTAAGCCAGCGGTTGCTGGAACTAAAATAAGAGAACCTGGTTTTCTTGTTTTTGTTTTTATAGGTAGTTCTTGACTCCATATAACTGGAATGTTGTTTAAAGGAATATTATTTTTTCTTAAAATATCTCTCATTTTTTTTGCTAAAGGATCATTATATGTTTTGTTTAGTGTTGTTTCCTTCACTTCATTAGGATTTAGACGGTTGCCAGTTCCTAAACAAC
Source organism: uncultured Bacilli bacterium (assembly GCA_948760655.1). The sequence continues at coordinate 3,643 of CAQBKK010000054.1, forward strand.
TTATTATTTTACAATTTTCTTCTCTTGCTTTTTTAATTAGTAAATATTTTGTAGTTATTGTGTCACAGGCGTCAATGATATAATCGTATTTTTTGTTAAATAGCAAATCTATATTTTCTTCATTTAAAAAAATTTGATGGGTTGTAATGATAATGTTTGGATTGATTTCTAATCCTCTTTTTTTGGCTTCTTCTACTTTCTTTGCATTTAGATTTTTTTTTGTACTAAGGATTTGGCGGTTTAGATTAGTTTCTTCAAAAGTATCTTTATCTACTACTGTTATATGTATAAATCCTAGGCGAATTAAGCATTCAAAAGCAAATCCTCCAACTCCTCCAATACCTACTAAGAGTATGTTTTTTTGTGTGATTTTTTGTAATGTTTTTTCATCTATTATTTGTAATGATCTTTCGAACATGGATTTCACCTCAAATAAAAACCCAAAGGAAAGTTTGTTTGGATAAAAGCCCGCTCTCGCGAGGTGGGCATCACATGAGGCGCTTTAGGATCCTAACAACACTTAATGGGTTAGTATTCTACACCACGCTTCAATTAGATTCCCAAGAATATCCAATAGTCGGTTTTATGTAAAACAAACTATATCCTTCAGGTATTATTATTTTATCATATTTTATTTTGAATAGCAATTGTTATCTGGGCATAAGATGTAATTCTCTTTTTAATTCTTCTTCTGTTTTAAAAAGCATTTGATACATTTGGGTACTTATATTTAAGCCCAATTCAAATCTTTCTTGGTCATTTTTCTTGTTTCCTTCAGTAATTATTTCGTTTATTACGCTTGATTTGTATCCTAACTTTTTTAAATAAGTGCATGTAGGTGCACTAGAATTTGTGTATGGTTCTATTAACCTTTGATAACTTTCTAATAAAATAGTAGATTCTATTTCGGTTGGTATACTTAAATATTCCATAATTTCTATTAAGGTATTATAAGAAGTCACTTGAGCAAAACGTTCTTCTGGTGCTTGGCTTTTGTTATCCAAATAGAGATCATCACGTAATAAAATTTGTTCTATTTGTTTTTCAGATTTGTTGCTTGATTTTAAATTTTTTAGGTATTCTTTATAACTTAATCCTAAAATTTTTTCTTGTAGAGTTTTCTTTTTTTTATTTTTTTCTTCTCTAGAAAGAAAGCAATAAGTTATTTCTTTTAATATTCTTTGTGTAACTTCTAAATAGTGATAGAGTTCTTTTTGGTGCTCTTCTATTAAGATTGGTGGAACTTCTATGCTTGTTAAATTTCTTGTATCAATAATAATTTTTTTAGACACTGGTACATAGATAATTCCAGTGTTTGTGCGTTGTAAAATAGTACTTTGTTTATATTCTTCTAAATCTAAATAACAAATTAACGTGATTAGTTTATTTATGATTTGTTGGTTTTCTTTTTCTTTTGGCTTTTTGTCGTTTTTGTAAGTAGTTTGTATGTTTGTAATTTCTGATTCTAAGTGTTCATTTTCTACAAGTAGTTGAATTAATTCATAAATATAGGTATCCGTTACAGCATTGCCTTTTTTGATTTCTAAAGCAATTTTATCTGCTATTTGTTCTAAATAGTCTTTTGTCATATTCCCAAAATCCCCTTTTTTTGCTATATCCTACCTTACTTCTTATCTTTTGTCAAGAAAAAACAAGCCTTTATTCATTGCTTGTTTGATTTTCATTTTTTACATTCCATCTTGCAGATACATCACAGTTAGAAGAATATGGCAATGGATTTGGTAATTCTAAACGCATAATCATCGGTATTTTGAATGCAGAACCAAATCCTACACAGCTTCCTGGCTGTAATGTTTTTTGTTTTTCTATAACATCAGCAGAGATATTAGGAAGCATTTCTTCAATGTATTTAATATCTTTAGGGTGAGTCATTTTAAATATTAAGAAGTTTGATACTTGGGATATAACTGTATCTGATATTTCTACAGGTCTTTGACTAATGATGCCAAGAAGTACTCCATATTTACGCCCTTCTTTAGCAATACGTTCAAAAATGTTGTATCCAAGTAGGTAGGTATCGTTGTCATGTTGAATGTATCTATGTGCTTCTTCTAGAAATATATGAAATGGTATAGTTGCTCTTTTTTCTAAATTTTTAGAAAATTCAAAGAATAGTCGAGACATAATTTTAACAATTACTTTTGCATAAGTGTCATCTACGTCTTCTAAGTTAATGTTAATAATTTGGGCTTTTTTATTATTTTTTACAACTAAGCTACTAATAAAACGTTCTAGAGTTACATAACCATTACTACCAAAGTATTTTCCTACTTTGGTGTTTAAAATTGTATTTAAACGTACTTTTAATATAATAGCATCATTATATAAATTAGAATTGTTTTGAAATCCTTCACTAATCATAGTAAATTCTAAGGCTTTTGTAAAATCTAGTAATGAATAATGATATTCTGTTGGCTCTTCCATTTCTTCATAAGAATC
>CAQBKK010000055.1 GCA_948760655.1 uncultured Bacilli bacterium
TAAGTGCTGATGGAACTTCTTATTCTGCGAATGCTTCTTTTGCTTATTATGGAGTCCGTCCGAGATTTTTAATTGGTTAAAATATAAAAAAATAAAATTTATACTAATTTCCAAAATTGACTAAAGCAATTTACAGAAATTGATTTAGTCAATTTTCTTTTTTGTTTAGGCAAATTGACTAAATTGATGATTTGTAGCTTATTTTTATTTGTGTTACATTGTACTTAGCAAGTTTTATAGGATGTGTTTGTCATAATAAAAAAGGCGCTCATCATCTTTCTGCTTGCGATAAATCTTTTTATAATTTTCTTACTACATTAGTTGGATTTTGATAGAAAGGTTAAAAGGCAAACGATAACTATTTAACAGTTACTTGCTTAAACTAAGAATAATATATTTTTTTATAAAAACAATGGCTAAAGGAGAAAAACAACATGAAAAAAAGAGTAACAAAAGATATATTTATTAAGATATTTTCAAATTTGGAATACAGAAAAAAATTAGATAAAATTATTTTAAATTTTTTTGGACTAGACAATACAAAAACAGAGAATCAAGAAGAAATAAAAGACAGTGATATTCTATTAGAATTTACTTTGTTGATAAATACAGAAGAAATTTTAAAAATAATTATAAAAGATACTAAAAAAATGTTTAAAGCATCCAAAAAATTTTATTTAAACTTTAGCTATAGAGAGGTAGAACAATATCATGTATTATTAATTCCGTGTTATTGGGAAATCTATTGTAAATATGCTAAAAAAAATATAAAAAAGCATCCCCAAATATATTTAATAGCAGCTTTATTAGAATGCACCACCAAAGAAGAAGTAAAGTTCATTTTAAATAAAATGGAAGTATTTACCAAAAAAGAAATAAAAGACATAATGAAATTCATTCCTGAAGAAAAAAGAATCATTTCTAAAGACAAATAACTATTATTGTGTTAAAATACTATTAGTGACTAAAATTTGAAAAAGGTGGTATTATGGCAAAAGTTATTTCATTAGTAAATCAAAAAGGTGGTGTAGGAAAAACTACCTCAAGTATTAACTTAGCGGCAGCCTTAGGAGCAGAAGGAAAGAAAACACTTTTAATCGATTTAGATCCGCAAGGGAATGCCTCTAGTGGACTTGGATTAAATACAAACGACTTTAATAACGATGTTTACGATGTAATAACAGGTGCCTGTGAAATAAAAAAAGCAATTATAAAAACCAAATTTAAACATCTATCCATCATACCATCCACTATAAATTTAGCAGGAGTAGATGTAGAATTTGTAAAAAAAATGCTAGAAGATTCGAGTTTTCACCAAAATGAGCAATTAAGAACCATCTTAGAGGACATAAAAGATAACTACGATTATATTATTATTGATTGTCAGCCTTCTCTTGGAATTTCAACGATGAATGCTTTAGTAGCAAGTGATTCTGTAATTATTCCTGTTCAATGCGAATATTTTGCATTAGAGGGAATCACTCAACTCCTAAATTCAATTATTTTAGTACAATCCAATATGAATCCAGATTTAAGAATAGAAGGAGTATTACTTACCATGTTAGATGGAAGAACCAATATTGGACTAGAAGTAATTGAAGAAGTAAGGAAGTGTTTTAAAAATAAAGTGTTTAATACAATAATTCCAAGACTTGTAAGATTAGTAGAAGCACCAAGTCATGGGAAACCAATCAATGCCTATGATCCTACATGTCGTGCCACTCTTGCATACGCTAATTTAGCAAAGGAAGTGATTAGTAGAAATGGAAACTAAAAGAAAAGCACTAGGGAAAGGACTGGAACAATTATTTTCCAATGAAGTAATTGACTTTGATAATTTTGAAGCAGAAATTGTATCAAGTGCCAAAAGCAGTGATATTATAGAAATACCATTAAATGAAATTCAAAGCAATCCTTATCAACCTAGAAAAACATTTAATGAGGAGTCTTTAAAAGAACTTGCCGATAGTATTCGAGAATATGGCATAGTTCAACCTATTATAGTTAAGAAAAATATAAAAGGGTATTACTTAATTGCAGGAGAACGACGTACTAAGGCAGCTTCTTTAGCAGGATTAGAATCAATACCTGCAATTATAAAAGATTTTAATGATCAAGAAATGATGGAAATCGCTCTTATTGAAAATATTCAAAGAGAAGATTTAAATCCGATAGATGAAGCACTTGCTTATGAAAATATTATTCAAGTAAGTAATATGACGCAAGAAGAATTTGCTATTAAATTTGGAAAAAGTCGAAGTCATGTGACCAATATGCTTGGACTATTAAAACTACCAGCAGCTACAAAACTATTAGTAGAAAAAAAGAAAATAACAATGGGGCATGCTAGAGCTTTAAGCAAAATAAGTGACGATAATTTAATTAATGATTTAGCAGATCGTGTCATTAATGAAAGTTTAAGCGTTCGTGAATTAGAACGTTTAATTGCAAATGAAAATTTACCAAAAAACAATAAAATAAACCGTAAAGGAAATGAAAAAAATATACATTATTCCATCTATGAAAACATTATGAGAGAGAAAATAGGCACGAAAGTAAAAATAAAAGAGAATAAAATTGAAATTCCTTTTGCTAGAGAGAAAGATTTAGAAAGAATTTTAGAAATATTAGGAATAGAAATTACAGGTGATTAGATGAAAATAGCGACAAATATTTTGTCATTTCTAGGAAAAAAAGAAGTATATGGTTTAGCGGTAATAGTATTAATAGCCATTACAATAAATCGTCTTGGAACAAAATTAATTGAAAAAATCATTGTATCCGGACGAGATGCATATGAAAAAAAGAAAAGAAAAACAATTGTAAACTTAATTTCTAATATATTTAAATACGCTGTTTTTATCATTGCTATATTTTCAATACTAAATTTATATGGAGTAAATACCAAAGCTCTATTCGCAAGTTTGGGAGTTGTCGGAGCAGTACTTGGTTTAGCTCTTCAAGATACAATTAAGGATTTTATTAGTGGTATCACAATCATTATGGATAATTACTTTGTAGTTGGAGACATAATCACATTCAATGATTTTACTGGAGAAGTTATTGATATGGGACTAAAAACAACAAAAGTAAAAAAATACAATGGTGAAGTACTTGTTATAGCAAATCGAAATATAGATTCTGTAATTAATATTAGTCAAAAACCAGCAAATATAGTAATTGATATACCGACCTGTTATGAAGCAAAAACAGAACGTGTTGAAAAAGCGGTGGAAAAAATACTTACAGAAATAAAAAAAATAGAGGGAGTGAAAAAAGACTCCAAATATTTAGGGATTTCGGCATTAGATGACAGTTGTGTGAAATATTCAATCAGTATTATTTGTCCACAAGATACCCAATGGCAAATAAAACGAGATGCGTTAAAAATTATAAAAACAATATATGAAAAAGAAAAAATAAAAATACCTTACCAACAAATAGAGGTGTATCATGAACCAAAAATATAAATTGAATGACAATGTGATAATGAAAAAGCAACATGCATGTGGAACAAATGAATGGAAAATAACAAGAATTGGTGTTGACATCAAAATAAAATGTAATCATTGTGGAAGAGAAATCATGATGGAACGTTTAGAATTTGAGAAAAAACTAAAAAAAGTTTTAGGTGATACGAATGAACGTAAATAAATTAAAAGAAAAAATAACGCTGCATCCTATTATGACTATATTAATCATGATAGGAGTAACAATAATTTTAAGTGGAATTTTTTCAGCACTAGGTTTACAAGCAACTTCTAAGAAAATAAGTACAACTACTTTAGAATATAATACCTATATAGCAGAAATATCTTCTCTGTTTAGTTTGAGTGGTTTAAAATATATTTTCACAAGCTCGATAAGTAACTTTATGTCTTTTGCCCCTCTAAGTAGTTTAATTATAGTTTTAATAGGAATTGGAGTCATGCAAAAAAGTGGTTTCTTAAAAGTTGTATTTACCATGCTAACCAAGAATGCTAAAAAAAATAATGTAACATTTACTATTGTATTTATAAGCATTATACTAGGAATTATTGGAGATTTATCATTTATTATTATGCTTCCAATAAGTGCAATTCTTTTTGAAGTAGGAAAAAGAAACCCTACAATAGGAATAATAGCTTCTTTTGCAGGATTAACTTGTGGATATGGCATTAACATAATATTTACAAGTATGGATTCTTCATTACTTTCATTAACAACACTTGCGGCAAATATAGTAGATCCTAATTATGTAATGAAAACAACAAGTTTTATATTTATAATGATATTAACAGTAGTTATTTTGGCCATTTTAATTACGCAGATTACTGAAAAATATATTATTTATAAAGTAGAAAAATATGAAATTTCAGAAAATGAAATTGAAGAAGAAATCTTTTTAGGAAAAAAAGAAAAAAAAGGTTTGGCCTTAGCATTTTTAGCATTCATCGTCTATATATTCATCTTTATATATAATATTATTCCTGGTCTTCCTTTCTCTGGTAAATTATTAGATCAAAGCCAAGTATTTTACATAGATAAACTTTTTAGCTACAACTCTTTCTTTAATAAAGGATTTGTGTTTATTGTAACAATGGGAATGGTCATCATTGGATTCTTTTATGGATTAGGGTCAAAAACGATAAAAAATCATAGAGATTTATGTGAAAATTTAGGACATTCTTTAGATGATATAGGGCAAGTAATTGTTACTATCTTCTTTGCTTCAATTTTAATTAATGTTGTAAAATATACAAATATAGGAACAATAATAGTGACACTTTTAGCCAATATAATTAGTGAAACAAAATTTAGTGCTATACCATTAATTATTCTCTTATTTGTAATAAGTGCAATTGCTACCATTTTTGTTCCATCCTCACTATCAAGATGGCAAATTTTATCAGCAGTCACTATTCCAGTATTCATGGAAGCAGGATTTTCTCCAGAATTTACACAAATAATATTTCGATTTGGAGAATCTGTATGTATTGGATTAACCCCGCTATTTGCCTATTTTGTGATTTATCTAGCATACTTAGAAAAATACAATCAAAAGAAAGAAACTATTCATTTATTAAAAGGGATAAAATACCAACTGCCCTATATAATCACTACATTTATACTTCTATTGACAATCTTAATTGCATGGTATATAGTAGGTCTTCCAATAGGTGTTGGAGTTTATCCAACATTATAAAAGAGGTGACTAACTATTAAAAGTCAAGGACTTTTTGATAGTTTGTTATAAATTGGAAAGAAACCCACGCCAAAAAGATTTCACAAAAGTGAAATTTTGAAAAAATTGCAAATAGTAAATTTATTTCAATAAAGACGGATCAAAATCAATGTTGTTTTTTTCTAAACAGTAAATAACTCTAATCAGTTTTTTACAAACATGAGATAAAGCAACTCTATGACATTTACCTTCAGAGCGTTTCTTAAGGTAATAATCATAAAACTGAGGTGAATATCTTAGAATAATCATTGCAGTATTCATGAGTGTATATCTAAGATGTCCTGAACCATGTTTCACCATCTTACCATTAGTTTCTAATGTGCCAGATTGGATAATGCCAGGTTCAAGACCAGCAAAAGCTAACATTTTATTAGGAGAGGAGAAATTTTTAATATCCCCATATTCAGATAAAATAGTAGCAACAGAAATTTCACCTAAACCTGGAATGGTTAACATTTTAGGATTAAGATCTTTGATAATTGTAGAAATTTGTTTATCTATTGGAACGATTTTATCATTAAAATCATGAATGATAGAAACATAAGTAGAAATAAGTAAATCGGAATTATCATCATGATAACCAACTGATTCTTTAGCAAGTTCTTTTAACTTAGCAAATTTGGCATAAGAAAATTTACCATGAGAATAACTTCTAATAGAATCATAATCTTTCATTAAAGATATGTGAGTAGTATTTTTATATTTTTCTAAAATATAAAGTAAAGTCCCTGAAATTTTATTATTAAAAAAAGGCTTTAATTCAGGAAAAGACTTGTCTAACTCATTAGTTAACAATACTTCAAATTTGCTTCGTTCTTTAATGAATTGTTCTCTACTTCTGCATAG
>CAQBKK010000056.1 GCA_948760655.1 uncultured Bacilli bacterium
ATTTTCCTTCCTAACATATTATATCTTCAAAAAAAATATATAGCAATAAAAAAACATTAAATACTCTATTCAATGTTCATTATAAATATATTTTTAAACCAGCAATATTATTCTCTAAAGTTTTAAGTAATTTTTCTGCTAATAGAACAACTTCTTTATCTTGATCATTATAAGTATTCATAGCATTTGTTATTTTTTCAATTCCCTTCGTGGTTCCCTCTACCATCATTTTTGCAATAACGGCATCTTCTTTATTAGTAAAAAGTTTCATATCTGCATGCATTTTACTACTCATTTTGACCATTTTCCCAAGTTCTTTTTCTTTCGCTCCATAAGAACTTAATACTTTCTCACTCTCCTCTAAAATTGTATTATATTCTTTTTTTTGTTCTTCTAAAAAGGAACGAAATTCTGCTTTTTCTACTTTATCAAAAACATCATTAATACCAATAACTCCCATCTCTGTAATTTGATAAATCGTATTTAAGAATTCAATATTTTTATTATCTTTCATAAAAAATCACCCATTACTAGTATGAGTGTTTTTTTCTATATTATACTTCTTGTACAACAGCTATAATCATCGGTTTACATTCTGTCTCATCATACAAATACTTACTTAATTCTGTACGAATTTCAATTTTAATCTTATTAAAATCAACAAAATTATCTACAATATTCCTTGTAATAACATCTTCTGAAATTCTCTTTATTTCATGAATAATTTCTTTAGAATCTTTTACATAAATAAATCCACGTGTTGTAACTTCTGGCCCCACAAGAAGCATTTTTGTTTTTTTACTTAATGTAGCACTAATTAACACAATACCATTTTCACTTAACATTTCTCGGTCTTTGATAACCAGCTCTCCAACGTCGTCACTACTTTTTCCATCAATCAAAATATCACTTACTCGAATACGCTCCGTTGTTTCTTTTAATTCTCCATCCTCAAAAAGAACAATATCTCCATTTTGTTTTAAAATAATATTTTCTTTAGGCATTCCCAAATTACTTGCCAAATTAGCATTTCCAACTAAATAACGATATTCTCCCTTAACTGGCATATAATACTTTGGATTGGTAAGTTTTAACATAAGCATTAAATCTTCACCACTTGCATGATGCAAAATATTTTTTTCTTTTGGTATGGAAACAACTCGACATCCAAACATGGAAAGTTCATTTTCAATTTTAACAAGTAGTTTTTCATTACTATCATATCTTGGTTCTGAAAATATAACTGTATCTGTTGCTTTTAACTTAATATACCGGTCATATCCATTCATAACTTTACTAATAGCAGCATAAGGATTTTCCTTATCTTCACACATTAACAAAATAGCATCTTCATCTTCTATATTAGATAAATCTCCAAGAATTTCTTCTGGAAAACTTAAATAACCTTCTTTCTTGGCAAAAGTAACAACATTTTGTAACTTCTTTCCCATCAATACAATCTTACGATGTTTATTCATAGCACTATTAAAAATATCTTGAATGGTATAAAGATGTGTAGGTAAAACCAAAAACATTAATCTTTCATGATACTTATTCACAAGATCTTTAAAAAAATCCTCTAATCGATGTGTTGGCGTAGTATATCCATTATGTTCTGAAAAAGTAGATTCACTCATAAGACATAACACCCCTTGTTTACCTACATAAGCAATTCTTCCTAAATCCATATCATAATGTCCAGTCATTTTACTATCTATAATAAAGTCTCCCGTATAACAGATTGCTCCATCTTTGGTATTAATAACATACATAACAGCATCAGGACAACTATGAGATACGGTAATTGGAAAAATACTTGTTCTTCCAAAACTAAGTTTTTTATGTGGCATAATCTCAAATATATTTTTCTCTGGAACTCCAGATTCTAACAAGACATATTTAGTAAATTTTGTAGCATACAACTTTATATCTGGAATATTTTTTACCAAATCACTTGCTCCACCCATATTTTCATAATGACCATGCGTTAAAAAAACACCTTTAATTCTTTTTTTATTCTTTACTAAATATTCAAAATCAGGAATGATATAATCAATCCCAAACATGTTTCCTGTAGCATATTTCAAACCACAATCAAACACAAATAAATCTTTATCTATTTCAATAACATAAGTATTCTTTCCGCTTTCATCTAGTCCACCTAGACTAAATAATTTAATTTTACTCATAATTCATCTCTTTTCTAAAATTTAAAATAACTATTTTTATTAAAGTTGTTTGCTCGAGACTCATTATAGCAAATATATATTTTTTTTTCAATAATTATGATTTTAAAAAATATAGTACATTACATATCTTTATAACATTTTTATTCTAATTAAAAATAATTTAAACCACAAAATATCAATTTCAAAAAAGAAATATTATTAAAAAACATTTCTTATTATAATATATACATGACTAAAAAATTAAAAACAAAAATGAGGTGAAGTAAATGAATAATTTAGTATACGTTCTTGAAGACTTTGGACATATAGATATAAAGTTAAAAGAACTATTAAATGAAAAAGGAATCAGTCGCAATAAATTATGTAGTATGATGGGAAGTAACTATGATTTGATTACTCGTTACTACAATAACCGAGTAACAAGAGTTGATCTTGAAATTATCGCTAAAATCTGTTTTGTTCTTAATTGTACAATCACTGACGTTTTAGTATATTCCACTAGAAAATAGATGAAAGTCTATTTTTTTTCATCTATTAACTCACTTAAATACATAACTTGTAGCCCCTTAAAATTTATCTCTTTTTGAAGTAACTTTAAATTTTCCAAAGTAGCATTTTTTTTAACGAAAATAATCGCCCCACTCGTAATTTTTTGTTTGGCTTCCACAATATTTGTAGAACCTAAAGCAAAAGTTTCTTCCACTAAATATTTACCCAAATTTTTACAAAATTCTTTATTTAAAGTTTTAATATAACAAATATTTTTATTTTGATTATTCTTATTCAGTAAACTTTCAACATTCTTATATTTCTCATAATCATTATTAATTTGTTCAAAATAATTAGTATTTTTATATGTACTTTCTGTAATTAAAAGACTTGCTGGAATTTTATTATCTTCCAAATATTTTTTAATAGCATCGTTACCATCTTCAATTAAATAGGCAACAGATTTTTTCTCTTGATTTCCCATCTTTATAATTTTGTCTTTATGATCTTCTAAAGAAACATCAGGCTTTACATCATCAAAAATTAAATAATACTCATTAAAAACTCCAAAGGCTTTCATATTTACAAAACTTTTTGTTTTATTAACCATTCTTCCCATAACTCCAGGAACCACATACTCACCATTTACTGTTGCATTGGTAGCTATCTCAATATATTTCATTTCTACTTCATTAATATTTTGCATAATAGGACTTTTATTCTGCATTATAACAGCTATTTTTTCAGTATAATAAAAACTAAAAAGCATAACTGCAAATAATCCAAGAGATTTGTATATTTTTTTCACGCACAATCACCTAATGAAGTATATGTTAAGCTTTTGTAGAATTTTCCGAATTTTTAACAGAAGATAAAAAAGTAACTTTCTCAGCAATAACTTCCATAATAAATTTTTTATTTTTATCTTCATCTTCATAACTTCTAGTTTGTAATCTACCTTTAATTCCTACAACATCTCCTGTGTGACAATAAGAAAAAGTATTTAAAGCTACATTATTCCATAAAATACAACGAATAAAATCCGTCTCATAAATACCATCTGTATTCTTAAATGAACGATTTACTGCAATTGTAATAATACTTCTTTGTCGTTCTTGATCAGTTGTTACAATTTCTGGATCTTTACATAACCTTCCAACCAAAATCACTTGATTCATAAAAAACCTCCTTTCCTGCCCATTATTTCATAGTTTAAAAGCAAAAGACAAATCACCAATTTTTCTATTCTTAGGAACAAATAAGAAAATAAAAAGAGCAATTATCAAAATTGAATAAACCAATTACAAAAAGGAAAGACCAAAAAGAAAAAAGAGACAAAATTTCTCTTTTTTTAAATTGCGTGTAAACTAAAGTAAAGTATTATCTTTTTTCCAAATGTAACATTCTAATGCAATCATCTTCTGTCATAGACGCAAAATACTTTTTATAGGCTTCTATTTTTTCTACATACTCTGCATTATTTTCAATAAAAGGTAAAAATTGCTCCAATTCTCTTACGTGAGTACCATACATGTCCCATAAATTTTTAGCATCTAAATATAACTTTTGTAAATCATCTTCATAAGAAATACAATTCTGTTTAGTCTCTTTTAATCTTTTATAATCACTAAATAACTCTTTTACACCAACCAAAAAGCCATATCCTACTGGAGAATCACTAGGATTAAATCCCTTATCCTGCATTTTTACTTCAATATGATAGTCTATGAAACCTAAAACAATCAGAGAAAAAACAAGTAGCAAAATGAAACTCCCTTTATCTAATCTGTTATACATGCTATCTTCTAAAGTAATAATTTCTTCTACCTTACAATAAGTACTTTGATACAAATCTTCTAAACTTAAATTTTGCTTAGATTGAGTAACAGTCTTTCCTATATCAGCAAGACTTCCCAAATCAAGCTGCAAATATTCTTCTAATTCTAAATCTCTACTCATTCCTAAATCATAAGATGTCGCCTCTCTATGAAATCTATCATTTAGTAAGTTTTTTTCATAAGGAGTATATTCATATAAAGTAACACGATTTGTAATCTCAGTAACTTCCTTTTCTTCGGTTTCTAATCCATTATCAGCCGTATAAGTATGAACAATCTGTTTATATACTTTTTCTTTACCCAAAGCTAATCCACCATAAATACTTGCTGTAAGAAAACTTACAATTAATCCAAAGGAAGTACAAAAAAGAGCAATATCTTTTCTTATATAGCTTTTAACACAAGCACTATCCTCTTTTAATTTTGCCTGAAGTGTTTTAATAGCCATAGCTTTCTCTTTTATTTTATCTATCTTTTGATAATATTCATCCATTTTTATAGATAAAGTATCTACTTTTTCATAAATTTCTTCTTCACTTTTAGGAGTACCTATAATGGATTTAATGAAATCTTCCTGAACATACGTAGCATTCATTCCACTTGCATCAATCTTATTTTTTTCTATAGCCACCAAAGAAACTCTTTTATCATTGAAATCAAAGGTTTCCAACTCTTTTACAATTTGTTTATCTAAATTAAGTTCATGAATTTCATTCTTTTTTAATTCATTTAACGTAACACTACATCCAAAAACTTCCATTTCAAATTTAATAAATGCATAAGTAAAAGAATAGAATTTTTCTATCAATGATCCTTCCACTTCATAATCTAAAGTATTGGAATTTTTAACCAAATCAAGTGTAGAAAGCAAACATTCTCGAATCTTTATAAACTCGCTCTCACTTTGATGAGCAGATGAAAGAAAATCTTGTAAAACTTTAGAAAACGCCTCTACTTTAAAATAAATATCATATTTTAACAACTCAAATTGAAGACTCTCTAATTTTCCTATAGCTTTTATATAACCATTTTCTACATAACTCTCTTCAAAAATACCTATTACTGGATAAGAAATATCTTTATGACATTGTTCTACAATTGCCTCTAATAAATCTTCAAATTTTTTTACCCTTAAACCAATTTTTTTTAAACGATTCAAATTCTTATTAACCTTATAACGAATAACTTCAAATTCAATTGCTTTATCATTATTTACATCTAGCATAAAATACCCCCACTTTCTTAAGTGAAAATATTATAC
>CAQBKK010000057.1 GCA_948760655.1 uncultured Bacilli bacterium
ATCAAAGATGAATACTTCCTTCATTTACTACTCGATATTATACGTGTTATAATACCTTTAGGTGAAAAACAAATGGACAAAAAGGATATAATAGCAAAATTAAACAACTTATTAACAAAATTAAATGACTTAGGGAGGTCACTTTGACTTAGAAGAAAAAGAAAAAAGAATAAAAGAATTAGAAAATATAACAAAAGAAGAAAATTTTTGGCAAAATATAGAAGCAGCAAATCAAATAAACCAAGAACTTGCGAGTTTAAAAAAAGAAATAGAAACCTACTTAAAAACAAAACAAAATATTGTGGATAACTTAGAACTTATTGACATTTTATCAGAAGAAGAATTAGAAAGTTTATTAAAAGAAATTCCTATTTTAGAAAATAAATTAGAAGAATTGGAACTAAGCTGTCTACTAAAGGAAGAAAACGATAAATTAAATTGTTATTTAGAGATTCACCCTGGAGCAGGAGGAACAGAATCATGTGATTGGGCAAGCATGCTCTTTCGTATGTACCAAAGATTTTGTGAAAATATGAACTATAAATATGAGATTATAGATAGTCAAAAAGGAGACGAAGCTGGTTTAAAAAGCGTTACGATTTACATAAAAGGGGTGTATGCTTACGGTTACTTAAAAAAAGAAAGTGGAGTGCATCGTTTAGTGCGTATATCTCCATTTGATTCTAATAAAAGAAGGCATACCTCCTTTGCATCAGTCTTAGTAACTCCAGAATACAATAAAGCTACAAATGTAGATATAAAAGAAAGTGACTTAAAAATTGATGTGTACCATTCAAGCGGAGCAGGAGGTCAATCAGTAAACACCTCAAACTCTGCTGTTCGGATTACCCACTTGCCAACTAAAATAGTTGTAACTTGCCAAAATGAACGAAGTCAACTAAAAAATAAAGAAATTGCAATGAAAATGTTAAAAAATAAGTTATATGTAGTAGAAATGCAAAAAAAAGAACAAGAAATGAATGCTTTAAAAGGCGATATGGCAAATATTAATTTTGGAAGTCAAATTAGAAGTTATGTATTAGAACCATACAAGCTGATAAAAGACAATCGTTCTGGGTATGAAACAAGCAATGTAGCAAAAGTATTAGATGGAGAAGTATTACCTATTATAAAATCAGTATTGAAAACAAAATAAGAGGTGCAAAATGCAAAAAAAAAATTATACAAATCTAATGATAGGATTATTTCTGGCATCATTTGCTTTTAATATCTTTCTAGCTCCCAGCAATCTAGCCTCTGGTGGTGTAAGTGGACTAGCGTTAATTATTCATAAAATCCTCAATTTTAACGAAAGCTTATTTATATTCATAATAAATTTAATGCTTGTGTTGATAAGTTATCTATTATTAGGAAAAGAAAAAACCAAAAAGACCATTTTAGGATCTCTTTTATTTCCTATTTTTATAACACTTACAAATTACCTCACTCCCTTAATAAAAACGGAAGAACTAGAACTTATTCTTATAGCAGTATTAGGAGGAATCCTAAGCGGTACAGGCTATGGGCTTATCTTTAAAAGTGGATATACCTCAGGAGGAACAGATATTTTAAACCAAATTGTCGAAAAATATGCCCATGTGCCTATTTCTACCTCCATTATTTTAGTCGATGGATGTATTACAATTCTAGGGGGAATCGTATTCGGACTTCCAACAATGGTATACGCTTTCCTTGCTTTAATTTTAATCAGCGTATTTAGTAATAAAAAAATATTAGGAATAGGCAAAAATAAAACCTTGTATATATACACAACCAAATACAATGAAATAAAATATTATTTACATTTTGATTTAAAAGTGGACAGTACAGATTTTGATTGTATTGGAGGATACTCAAAAGAACCAAGAAAAGTAATTCTAACAATAATAAAAACAAGAGATTACTATCGTGCAAAAGAAACTATATCTTTAATAGATGAAAATGTATTCATAATTGCGTCCAATTCTTATGAAATAAAAAATGCAAATCTAAGACTACAAAGCGAATAACAAATTGCATTTTAAAACATCTTAGTTTAGAATAAGAAAAATCAGGTGATAAATTTGAAAAAAGTTTTAGATTTTGTTAAACATGAATTAAAGCCAAATACTAAAATAGTGATTGGAGTATCTGGTGGAGCAGATTCTATATGCCTATTATACTTAATAAATCAATTTAAAATAGAATATAAACTTGAAATTATTGTTGCCCATATCAATCACGGGATACGAAAAGAAAGTGATGAAGAAGAAATTTTTGTAAAACAAATTTGTGAAACGTATCAAAATAAATTTGAATGCAAAAAATTAAATATAAAAACAAAATCGAATTTGGAATGTATTGCTAGAAAAGAAAGATACCAATTTTTTGAAGAAGTAATAAAAAAATACCAAGCAGACTATTTAATGACTGCCCACCAAGCAGACGATTTAATTGAAACAATACTAATGCGTATTACAAGAGGAAGCACACTAAAAGGATACAGTGGATTTCCAAAGAAAAGCAAAGAAAAAAAATATACCCTTCTAAGGCCACTAGTTTTTGTAAAAAAAGAGGAAATAGAAACATTTAATAAAGAAAATAAAATTGAATATCGAATAGATAAATCCAATACAAGTGAATTGTATACAAGAAACCGTTTTAGAAAATATATCCTTCCCTTTCTATACAAAGAAAACAAAAAAGTATATCAAAAATTTTTAGAATACAGCAAAGATTTAATGCAAATCGAAGAATATCTAAAAAAACAAACCCTTTCTGCCTTGACTACTATTTATGTTTTTGATAAAGTAAACTTGCACGAATTAAGAAAGTTAGATGTAGTGCTACAAAAACGTGTGCTTGAGTATATGGTAGAAAAAGAATATCAAGAAAATATTCATAAAATAACAAAAAGACATCTAGAATTAATAGAGAAGATTTGTAAATGCAATAAACCAAACTGTAAAATTAATCTTCCTTTAAATAGAGTGTTAACAAAAGAATATGATGAGCTTTACTTTGAAAAACAAAAAAAGGAAACCAAAGAAGAAGTAATTTTAGAAGAAAAAGTTTGTTGGAGCAACAAGGAAACTATTGCAAAAATCAAAGAAACAAACATAATAAAAAGTAATTATATCTTACGTTTGAATAGCAAAGAAATTGCCTTTCCAATTAAAGTAAGAACCAGAAAAACAAGCGATAAAATAGCCATAAAAAATTTAAATGGTTCAAAAAAAATAAAAGATATTTTTATAAATGAAAAAATAAGTCTAGAAAAAAGAAACACATATCCTATCGTAGTAGATGCAAAAGATAACATCTTATGGATACCTGGAATAAAAAAATCAAAATTCGACAAAAATGTTGATGAATTTTATGATATAATATATAAATATGTGATTAGTGAGGAGAAACAAAATGAAGAAAAATAATACTATAAAAAATTTATTTCCTTATTTAGTGCTATTTGTTGTCATTTTCTTTGTACTTACAGTATTAAACTTAGGTGGTGCTGTAAATCATGAATTAACAACAGGGGAACTATTAAGTGAATTAGAACACAGCAATGTAACAGAAATTGTAATTACACCAAGTAGTAATGATTCTGTGTACTACATTGAAGGAAAACTAAGTAATTACAAAGAAAAGGAAACATTTTCATCAAAGGTAGTAGAAAAGGATTTAACAGAAATAACAAATTATGCTAAAGAACATGATCTTAAAGTATATGAAACAAAAAAAGATCCTGGTTCTATATCTTTAATCTATATAATTATTAATTTTTTACCGTTAGTAATAATTATAATTGCCTCTTATTTCCTATTTACAAAAATGGCAGGAAGTAATAAAAACTCTATGGATTTTGGAAGAAGTCGTGCAAGACTTTCTGAAGATGGAGGAAATGTTAAATTTAAGGATGTAGCTGGACTAAAAGAAGAAAAAGAAGAAGTATCAGAACTGATTGATTTCTTAAAAAATCCTAAAAAATTCCAAAAACTAGGAGCACGTATTCCAAAAGGTGTCCTACTAGTAGGGCCTCCAGGAACAGGTAAAACTTTACTTGCAAAAGCAGTGGCAGGGGAAGCAAACGTTCCTTTCTACTATATTAGCGGTTCGGATTTCGTTGAATTATTTGTAGGTGTTGGTGCAAGTCGTGTTCGTGATATGTTTAAAGAAGCTAAGAAAAATGCCCCTTGTTTAATCTTTATTGATGAAATTGATGCCGTAGGTCGTCAACGTGGAGCAGGACTTGGTGGAGGACATGACGAAAGAGAACAAACTTTAAACCAACTATTAACAGAAATGGATGGATTTGGAGCCAATGAAGGAATTATAATTATTGCAGCAACCAATCGTCCAGATGTTTTAGATCCAGCATTATTAAGACCAGGAAGATTTGATAGACAAGTTACAGTAAATTTACCAGATACTAGAGAACGTGAAGCAATTTTAAAAGTACATGCAGGAAATAAAATATTAGCAAGTAATGTAAGTTTAGAAAACATTAGTGCTCGAACTCCTGGATTTAGTGGAGCAGACCTAGAAAATTTACTAAATGAAGCAGCACTACTTGCAGTTCGTAAGAATGAAGAAGCTATTACAATGGATGACATTGATGAAGCAACTGACCGTGTTTTAATGGGACCAGCTAAAACTTCACGTAAAATCACGGACAAAGAAAAAAAATTAGTAAGTATTCATGAATCTGGACATGCAGTGATTGGAATAAAATTAGAAGATGCTAATGAAGTACATAAAATTACAATCATACCTCGTGGTATGGCCGGCGGATATACAATGATGCTTCCAAAAGAAGAAAAAATATCTGTAATGACTGAGAGTGAACTACTTGCTATGATAACAGGGCTACTTGGAGGACGTGCTGCTGAAGAATTATTCTTAGGTGAAATTACCACAGGAGCAAGTGATGACTTCAAAAAAGCAACAAATCTTGCAAGAAGTATGGTATCTGAATATGGTATGAGCGAACTTGGCCCTATGCAATACGAACAAAAATCAGAAGGTGTATTCTTAGGAAGAGATTATAATAAAACAAAAAATTACTCTGATCAAGTAGCACTTGAAATCGATCGAGAAGTTCGTAAAATTATTGAGAATTGTTATGCAGATGCGAAAAAAATACTACACGATAATGAAGATTTAGTAATGACTTTAAGTAAAGCATTAATAGAAAGAGAAACATTAACGAAAGAAGAAATTGAATCTCTTGTAACAACTGGTAAGATTGAAGAAAATTTAGAACCTTTAAAAGAAGGAGAGCCATCTTTACTAAAACTTAGAGAAATAGCAAAAGCTAATAAAATCAAAGGATATACAAAAATGACAAAAGAAGAATTAGAGAGTGCAATAAAAAAATTAGATGAAGAATAAATCATCTAATTTTTTCTTGCAGTAATGGAAATTATGAATTAGAATAATAAATATAATAGAGGAGGAAAAGAAATGAAAAAAATAAGAAAAAACCTCCCAACCAGAAAAA
>CAQBKK010000058.1 GCA_948760655.1 uncultured Bacilli bacterium
TAGAAAAAAGGTCTTTTACGAAAGTAAAAGATTAGAAATAGGCCAAATATTGAGACAACTCTGTGAATGGAAAGGGATAACGATAATAGAAGCAGAAGTATGTCTGGATCATAAACATAATGCTACTAATCAATATTTTTATAAGTTAATAGAAGAAGTTGGAGAACTTGGCAAAGCAATTCGAAAAGTGGAATGCTTTAAAATATAATCGAAAATCTATTTTTGAAGAAGAATAGTTAATTTTTTTTGTTTTTTTGTGATTATGTGTTAGAATACTTTTCTAATAGGTGGTGTATTATGGTAGCAGATACAAGAAAAATGTATGAATTAAAGTTAAAAATCAAAAAAATTTTAGAGGAAGAGTTTTTAAGTGATGCTTTTAATGGTGCTGTAGCAGGAGGAATGGTTACAGAAATAAAAGCAGAGGAATTTATTGAAAAATTTTCTTGTTCTCAAAAAAGAAATGAAATTTTTAAACTTACGAAAGAAGAAATAATGGATAATCCTTATTTACAAGAAATAAAGATTCCAAATATTCAGCAAGATAATATATTATTATGTAATAGAAGAATAATAAAGAAAAATACACTTGGTTTATATAAAGAATCTGTTCGAGATATTTCTACATTTCAAGTTACGAATAGTTATTTTCAGTGTGATTCTACTTTGCGTTTCCCAGCAATAATAGAGGGAGATACAAAAGTTTGTTGGATGAGTGTTGAACCTAGTGAGACATTATCTTTTCAAAATTTTATAAATGATGCGTATGGAAACGTTTTACTCTTTGGATGCGGTCTTGGGTATGTTGCTTATATGTTATCTATAAAAGAAGAAGTAAAGAGTATAACGATAGTAGAATTAAATTCAGATATTATTAAAATGTTTTCTACCTATATTTTGCCGCAGTTTAAGAATAAAGAAAAAATAAGAATTGTGAAAATGGATGCATTAGAAACATTTGAAATGCAAACAAATTTACGAGAACATCAAAATAGTGAGGCACAAATTCTTTTTTCAAACTATGATTTTATTAATGTAGATATATGGCGAGATACTTTAGATATGTTACCCATTTATCTTATGTGTTTAAAAGTGGAGAAAGAATATCCCAATGTAAAATTTTCTTATTGGTTGGAGAATGATTTAAAAGTATTGATGCAAAAAGAAATCTTGATGAGATTTTGCAATCTAAAAGACGATAACTTTTTGTTAGCTAGTAGAATAGGACAAGACTTAGTAGAAAATAGTGTTATCCAAACTGAAAGTGATTTAAAAGAATTGGTAAGGTTAAGTAATATGCGTTCTAATTTACTTGAATGGTTCTTGCATCATGAAGAAACATTTTGTGAACTAAAAGAAAAAGATGAAAGAAAAATGCAAAAGATAGTAAATGAAGAAATGTCTTTAAGTCGCAAAATTTAATAACGACGTATATACAAAAAGTGCTGTCTATTACCATTATGATGCTCTATGTGATAAAAATGGGAAGAAAAGTATGGGGCATTATTACGCAGTTTAAATAAATTGAAGTAGATTACTACTTTTTTTTATGTCTTTTTAATAAAATATAATGAGGTTATTGTATGAAGAATAAAATGGATTACAAGTTATTTTTTACAGTTTTAGTAATTGCAACATTTGGAATTGTGATGATTTATTCAGCTAGTAGTATTTGGGCAGAGTATAAATTTCAGGATCCTTTTAAGTTTGTGAAAGCACAAGGAATGTTTTTTATCATTGGTATTTTTGTGATGCGTTTTTTATCTAAAGTAGATTATCACCTTTATTTTGAAAAATCGAATCTCATTTTATTTATCTGTTTTCTTTTGCTTTTACTTGTCTTAATTCCAGGAATTGGAACCATAAGAAATGGAAGTAGGAGTTGGTTTGGGCTTGGAGGTTTTGGAATACAACCTAGCGAATTTGCTAAAATAGGACTTATTATTTACGTTGCAAAATATCTTTCAAATAATCGAAAAAATATGCAAGATATAAAATCGGGAGTTTTACCTATACTTAGTGTTATTTTAGTTTTTTTTGCTCTTATTATGTTAGAGCCAGACTTTGGAACAGCAATGGTGATTGTTCTTACTTTAGTCGTTATGATATTTACATCAGGCGTACAAATTTCCTTTTTTGTTCGGATTGGACTTGTAGGTCTTTTAGGAATAGTAGTCTTAGTTATTATTGCTCCTTATAGAATGGCCAGAATTGTATCTTTTTTAAATCCATGGACAGATCCTTTAGGAAGTGGATTTCAAATTATTCAAAGTTTGTATGCTATAGGCCCTGGTGGTCTTCTTGGTCAAGGGTTTATGCATTCTCGTCAGAAACATTTTTATTTACCAGAGCCTCAAACTGATTTTATTTTTTCTATTATTAGTGAAGAATTTGGTTTTCTAGGTGTTTTGATTGTTACCTCTTTGTTTTTCTTTCTATTTTATCGTGCACTTTCTATTTCCTTTAAACAAAATGATTTATTTGGTAAATACTTGGCTTTTGGTCTTTCTTTCGGAATCATTATCCAAGCCTTACTTAACTTAATGGTGGTGGTAGGAATTATTCCTGTCACAGGAGTTACATTACCATTTCTTTCCTATGGTGGTTCTTCTTTGTTGGTTAGTATGGCAAGTATTGGCATTATTTTGAATATTAGTAGGAAATAGAGTTATTCATAGGGAGTAGGCAAGTGTTAATTAAGTGTCTATATTGGTATAAGACATTTTGAATGATGCAAAAAAAATTATAAAAGTTCAAAGTTTTGAAAATATAGCAGAAGTTTACAATAAAACAAAGAGCTATTTAACAATAAAAAAGTTATTGGTTTACGTTTTCTTGATGAATTGCTAATAAGTTTTTAAATTTTATAGTATAATGAGTATAGGTGATAACGATGAATATAATCATTTCTGCTGGAGGGAGTGGAGGCCATATTTATCCCGCTTTATCTATTCTTAATGAATTTCAAAAGAAAGAGAAGAATTTGCAAGTTTTATATATTGGAACCCATAATCGAATGGAAAAAGAGATTGTTCCAAGTAAAGGCATTCCTTATGAAGCGTTAGAAATCTATGGTTTTACTAAAGATATTAAACGAGATATTAAAAATGTATTTTTAATTCGAAAAGCTTGTAAAAAATGTGAACATATTATGGAAAATTTCAAGCCTGATGTTGTAATTGGTGTGGGTGGTTATGTGACATATCCAGTAATTAAAACTGCCAAAAAATTAGGAATAAAAACATTTATTCACGAACAAAATAGTCGACCTGGAAAAGTCAATTATTTAGTGAGTCGATATGCAGATATTGTAGGGGTTACATTTAAAAGTAGTAGGGATTATTTAAAAAAAGCCAAAAAAGTAATGTATACAGGACATCCTGCCATGGATGGAGCCCTGAATGCCAAACCACTAGATAAAACGTTGTTAGGTTTTCAAATTTCTAAAAAGTTAGTTGTCTATGTTGCAGGAAGTTTAGGAAGTTCTTCATTAAATGAAAAAATGTTGGATTTTTTAAATAGTGATTTACATAATGGCTATGAAATTTTATATGTTGCAGGAAGTAATGTAAATATGGAAGAGTTTAAAAGCAAGGTAACCAATAAAAAAGGAATAAAAATCGTTCCTTATTTTGATAATTTACCAGGGATAATGGCTGCTAGTGATTTAGTGATTTCAAGAGCAGGTGCAGGAACTCTTTTTGAAATTATTGGATTAGAAAAACCAAGTATTGTTATACCAAGTCCTAATGTTTCTAACAATCATCAATACTACAACGCCAAAGAACTAGAAGAAAATCATATTATAAAAGTAATAGAAGAAAAAAATTTAACGAAAGAGAACTTAGCCAATCAAATTCAAACATTACTTTATAATCCCAATGAAATAAATTCTTTAAAAGAAAATATGTATTTGTACAAAAAAGAAAAACCAACAGAAACAATTTATAAGATAGTCAAAGAGTTAATGAAAGAGTAGAAAATTACTCTTTTTTTTGTTACTATTAGAATAGGTGGAGATATGAAAAATGTAGCAAAGAAAAAAGTGAAACGCCATATTAAATGGAAAAGTGTTTTTGCATTTCTTTTTTTTATTGCCTTTTTGTTTGGAGTCTTTTATTACATTACCCATTTGCATATTAAAAATATTTATATTTCTGGGAATACAATATTAAAAGATAACGATATTATTTTGGCTGCCAATATAAAAGATTATCCAAAAATGACAAAATACAGTATTGCAACTTTAAAAAAGAATATTGAAAAATTAGATTTAGTAAATTTTGCTGTGGTAAAGAAAAATTTATTTGGAAAATTAACTATTCAAATTGATGAAGCAAGTGTTTTATTTTACAATCGTGGGAATGGAAGTTTTGTTTTATCGAATGGCAAAGAAGTAGCAGATGGATATTTTACGGGAGTTCCTTTTTTAGTTAACTATGTTCCCGATGCCATTTATGAACGTTTAATTAAAGAATTTTCTTCTATCAAAAAAGATTCCATTGCTTTAATTAGTGAAATTGAATATTCTCCTAGCAAAAGTGGGGAAGTTGTAATTGATGATACTCGATTTTTACTACGCATGAATGATGGAAATCAAGTTTATATCAATTTGATTAATATTGACAGATTGGATATGTATACAGTACTATATTCGCAATTTATTGAAAGAGGTAAAGGCGTTCTTACACTCGATTCAGATAATGATAATGTTATTTTTTCACAACCAGAGGGGGAATAGATTTTGAAAATAGATTATAATGATTTGATGGAAAAGGAAGTAGAAAATTTTAAAGATAAAAAGACGTTATTACTTCATAGTTGTTGTGCTCCTTGTTCTAGTGCAGTTATTACACGATTGCAAGATTTTTTTCATATTACTGTTTTTTATTATAATCCCAATATTGAACCTTTTATAGAATATGAAAGAAGAAAGAAAGAACAAATTCGCTTTTTACAAGAATTTGATTCTAGTATACAGATTTTGGATGTTGATTATGAGCATGAAAAATTTCAAGCATCGGTGCATGGTTTAGAAAAGGAACCAGAAGGAGGAGCAAGATGTTATAAGTGTTATTATTTACGTTTAGAAAAAACAGTAGAGGAAGCATTACAAAAACATTTTGATTATTTTGGAACAACTTTGACTGTAAGTCCTCATAAAAATGCACAGAAAATTAATGAAATCGGTTTAAAATTAGAAGAGCTGTATAATAAAAAAAGTAACAAAACAATAAGATTTTTAGTTTCCGATTTTAAGAAAAAAGATGGTTATAAGAAAAGTTTAGAAATGTCAAAAGAGTATCATTTGTATCGTCAAGATTATTGTGGTTGTTTGTATGGAAAGAAATAAGAAGATAGTGTAATGAATTGTCGGGAAAAGCCAGAAAAGAAAATCAAGATAGATGAA
>CAQBKK010000059.1 GCA_948760655.1 uncultured Bacilli bacterium
CTAGATGGTCCATATACACTGCTAGGATTGTAAAATTTTTCACAAAAGTATGGCATCATAGCTTCCATTACTTCTTCTTTTACTCTTGTAGTAGCCGCATTGTCTAAATATATCATTTGTTCACTACCTTTCGTTTATATGTTCTATTCCGTATTCTAAAATAATCTTTATGTGTTCGTCACTTACTCCATATGTAACATTTTGTCCATTTTTATTAGTTTTAACCAAATTTAGTGTTCTTAATAGTTTTAATTGGTGACTTACTGCCGATGGACTGATATTTATTGCATTTGCAATTTCACAAACGCATTTATCGGAATCTAGCAATGTTCCAAGTATTTTGAGTCTTGTCTCATCACTAAAAACTTTGAAAAACATAGATAATTCTCTTATATTGATTTTAGTATGCATATTTTCTCCTTTTATATGAGCGTTTGTTCATATATTCATTTTATCTCTTGTGATGTTAATAGTCAAGAAATTTTATTAGTCTAATTTTTTATATTTTTCATTTTGTTTTTATTTAAGGAAATTTTGTTCTACAAAAAAATACTGTAAGTTAGGTTTAACTTATAGCGTTTTTTGTAATTATATCTATTTCTTTTAAAAAATCTTTTCTCTTATTAAGAATTATTATGTTAAGGGTTTGTACTTTAAAAAGCGCCAAACTACCAAAGATTTTTTGGATATTCGCCATCTTCTATTCTTTTTTTGATACTTTTTTGTACTGGTTCTTTATCTTCTTTGTAAGTAACTCCTTCCCATTTTGCTACTGTATTGAGAACTTTTGTTTTGCTTATACCTTCTATCGTTGTTTTTTCTAATACGTCTGGGATGAGATATTCACATTTGGTTAGGTTATTTTTATTTTTGTCTTGGAAGTCTTTAAATGTTTTGTCTATGTATTCAAATATTGAAGTGTCAAATCCTAACATATTCATAGATACAAGTGTGTTTTCATTAACTTCAAATGATTCACGGCCATCTAATGGTGTAGCAATAATTTTTCCGTTTTCTTCTTTTACGTTACTTTCTATTAGACTAGTTAGGTATCCTTCTTCTACTTCGCATACACCTCTTTTTACTGCTCCATTTTCTGTTAATGTATTTTTTACTCGGTATCCAACTAATGAATATTCTTTTTCACTTTTTGTTTTTAAAAACTCTGCCATTACTTTATATGCATCGTAACCATAGAAGTCATCTCCGTTTACAATTGCAAATGGTCCTTTTATGTTGCTTCTAGCACACCATATAGCATGTGCTGTTCCCCATGGCTTTTCTCTGTTTTCTACTACTATACATCCTTTTGGTAACTCATCGTCTTTTTGAAATACATATTCTGTTTTTATTTTGTCTTCTACTCTTTTTCCTATTGTACTTTTAAATAAATCATAGTTTTCTTCTTTTATTATAAATACTATTTTGTCAAATCCTGCTTTTATTGCATCGTACACTGAGTAATCAATTAAAAACTCTCCGTTAGGACCCATTGGTTCGGTTTGCTTTAGTCCTCCAAATCTACTGCCCATTCCAGCAGCCATTACTAATAATGTTAATTCTTTCTTTTCCATTTTTTCTTCTCCTTTACCATTTATATATTTTTGCAAGTTCTTCTCTTGCATTTATACCATTTTTAAGCGCGGTTACATATATTTTAAATACGTTTAATTCTATATATTTATAAGTGTTTTTAATGAGAAACTTGTTGCCATTTATTATGATGATCATGCCGTCTTCATCTGATGTTCCGTTTTCACTTTTTCTGTCATAATGCCTTTTAAAATCTAATGTACAATTTTTAAAATCATATTTATAAACTTTGTCTTTATATTTTTTAGTATCTTGTAATTTTATTATTATATCATTTTCACTGACTTTTACCGATTCAACATATTTTGTTTTGTCAGGGAATAGTAAACAAAGAGTGATACTTATGCCTATAAATACAAAGAAAATTATTATATAATATTCAAAACCTGATTGACTAAATTCTTTGTATATGAAACTTGATATTAGAAGGAAACTTGCTGTTATTAATGCAACTATTACTATTTTTACAATTTTTATCATCTTTTCTTCTGGTTCACTAGGCTTATAAACTTCAAATTGTACATAGCCTTTTTCTCTATGATCTTTTTCGTATGAGTTTAATATTTTGGCTGCTTCTTCAAAGTTATATTTTTTTATATTGGTCCACCATTCATTAATCTTTTTCATATTTCTCCTATCTTGTTTTAATAGTAACATATAAATTTGAAAAATTAAAGAAAAAAAGTTAGCTTTTGTCGCTAACTAAAACATACTACTTCTAATGATAGAAACAATTACTACTTTTCCCCATTTATTTAAACTGAGAATAATAAATCCTAGTAGAAGGTATGCATATTTGAAATATGCATTACTTTCTAAGTTCTTTTTCACGTATTTTCCACTTTCTGTTATTGCACAGTATTTGTCTATGAATGTTAAAAGTAATCCTTCTTTATATTTTGGGAATTGAACTGTTAATGGCCACATATGTGTTTCTATTATGTTTTTTTCTTTTTCGCTAAGTTGGAATAATTTGCTTGCATTTTCTTTTGCTGTTGTTGGATGTGTGAATGCATGAAATCCTTTTCTATCACTTTTTTCTCGCCAATCGTATAAGAACAAATCATGAAGCATGGCTGCTCTTGCTGCTGATTTGTAGTCCCATCCTAATTTTTTGCATATTTTGTATGAACAACGGGATGCTGTGTAGCAATGATCATAACAACTGGTGTCACAATGTTGTCTAAATTTTTTCATTTCTTGTACTTTATCGTTATTTATTAAGTCTTTTATTATGTCTTGAAATTCTAAATTATTATCTATCATAATTGTTTTATTACTCCTTATTCATTTTAACCATATTCTATTTTATCACATTTTATAATGATTTTCACAAAAAATTCAAAATTTTACTAAAAAGTAATACACGAATTGAAGAAAAAATGTTATAATGTTTTTGATGTTTCCGTAGCTCAGCTGGAAGAGCAACCCCCTCCTAAGGGGTAGGTCGTAGGTCCGAATCCTATCGGAAACGCCATTGTAAAGAATAAATACTAAGTAACGTTGTAAATTACTTAGTATTTTTAGTTTATAAAATTACATGTGGCTAGGTATGTCAATGATAAGCATTTTTAAGCATTCTTCTATTACTTTGTATACTTTATTTAATATGAAAATATAGTCATTTTTAATGTTCTCATCGTCTAATTTGCTTATGTTAATATTTTCATAAAAACTATTTACTACATTGCAGAGGTCATATACATATTCGGCTATATAAGAAGGTAATCTGTCATCTATAGCTTTAGTTAAGTATTTGTCTAATTCCATTAATTTTACTCTTAAACTTCTATCTATTTCGTTATATATGTTATCACTTAATTCGACAGGAACATTATTGGAATCTATAATTCTTTTAATTCTAAGTGCACTATATAGTATGTATGGTCCAGTTTTTCCGCTTACATCACTAAATTTATTTATGTCAAAGTTATAACTTTTCTCTCTATTGTTTTGTAAATCTGCAAATTTAATAATAGCATTAGTTATTTTATCAATATCGCTTTCACTCATATTTTTGTTTTCTTCTCTTTTAGAAATAAAACTTTCTTTAACTTCTTTAATTAATTCATCTAACTTTAAAGTTCCACCACTTCTAGTTTTAAATGGTTTTCCATCACTTCCATTTATTGTTCCAAAAGGTAAGTGTTCTAATTTAGTGTCAGCACATATTCCACTCTTTTTTGCAACTCTGAAAACTTGTTCAAAATGAAGGGATTGTCTTGCATCAGTAAAATACAAAATGTAACTAGGTTTATATGTTTTTACCCTATCTAGAATGGCTGCTAGATCACTTGTGGCATACATATAAGTACCATCACTACTGAGTATCATGCAAGGAGGCATTTCTTTATTGTCATCGTCTCTTTTAACATTTACGATTTTAGCGCCTTTATCTAAGTATAATAAGTTTTTATCTTCTAAAGTTTGTATAAGATCTGGTATAAATGGTTCGCAATCGCTTTCTCCTAGCCATAAATCAAATCCTACAACATCTAAATAATTGTATAATCTTTTTATATCTGATAGACTTACTTCTTTTATTTTAGCGTATAAATCTTTATATTGGCCATGTTGAAAATCATAAGTAATTTTCTTACATTTCTCATAAACTTCTTCGTCTTCTTTGCATATAGCACTCATTTTAGGATATATATAGTTAAGATAGTCTATGTCAATGTCATCTTGATTTTTATTGTCACTTAGTATCCCGTATATGACTTGCCCGATTTGAAGTCCATAATCGCCTAAATGAACATCTCCTATGGTCTTATATCCTTTATATTCTAATATTCTTTTAAAACTTTCTCCAATAATTGCAGGTCTTAAATGTC
Source organism: uncultured Bacilli bacterium (assembly GCA_948760655.1). The sequence continues at coordinate 4,428 of CAQBKK010000059.1, forward strand.
CTATATGTAGAGGCTTGGCTATATTAGGACCACCATAGTCTAAAAAGTAAACTTCATTTTTGTTAGTTGAATCTTTATATTTTTCTTCTCTAATATACTGATTTATAAATTTATCACTATAAAAAATATTTATAAAGCCTGGTTTAACGAATTCTACACTTTTAAAATAATCTTCAAATGAATTCATTTCATTAATTTTTTTAACTATTTCTTCACCTATTTCTATTGGATTCTTTCCTTTGTCTTTTGCGATTTGGAATACACTATTAATTTGTAAGTCTGCTTTATCACTGTATGAAATTCTTAAATAGTCGGATAAGTCCATTGCTGAAAATATCGGCTCTAGAATTTTTGTTATTTCTTTAATCATTTTTATCACCAAATTTATATTATCATAAAAAAAGATAAAACTCTACTGTTCATAAATCATTTTTAAAGTTTTATCCTTTTTGTTTCATCTCTGTCATTAATATTAACTGCTACCAACTCTTCGGTAGTAAGTGAGTATATTTCAGGACTTCCTCCTAAGTCTAAAAATGTTTGCTTTTCTATCGCATTTAAGTATTTTTCCCATGATTTTCTTTGCATTATGCTTCTTGCTAATTCGTTCCTAATTTGGATAAAATAGTTTAGGCTGTCTATTATTAAGTCATAAGTACTTAAATCAGTTATGCTATTATCTTT
>CAQBKK010000060.1 GCA_948760655.1 uncultured Bacilli bacterium
TGTTATATTTTTTCAATTTTTATTATAACAAATGGAATATGTTTTTTCTTTTCCCAACATTCCGTTACACTATCGGGAAAGATTGTTATTTTACAACTATGGAAAAATATGTTATACTTATCGCAATAAAGGTGATGTCATGAAAAAGTTAGAAAAGGGATTTACTACTATTATCTATTCAGAAATGTTATATTCGGTTATTTATGCTCTTCTAGGGGCACTTCTTGTTTTTAAGAGTGAAATGGCTGATAATGTGGCAGGATTATTTATTGGAACTTTCTTTTTGATTTATGGGATTTTAGCTATTTTTACTTTTATTGATAAAAATAAAATAAAGTTGTTTCGTTTTAACTTTATTTTTGGAATTCTTAGTATTTTTTTGGGAATATTTATTATGCTTAATCCTTTGTCTATTATTAATTTCTTAAATATTTCTTTTGGGATATGGTTAGTAATTGGAGGAGTAAGTAAAGGAGTTTATTTTTACCTTTTAAAAAGGGTTAAGGAATCTTGTGGTAAAGTGATTTTAGTTTCTGCCATTTTATTTATTCTTTTAGGAATTCTTATTATTGTAAATCCTTTTAGAAATATGTTTGTAACGAAAAGTGTTGGAATATTTATTATTTTGTATTCTATTCTTAATTTAAATGATTTGGTTTTATTGAAAAGAAGAGGTAAATATTTTTTAGAATTATTTAAGTAAACAAGTTTTATTCGACTTGTTTTTTCATTGCTATTTTTTTTTTCATTCGTTATACTATAATATAGAATAAGAGGGTGTAATTATGGCGAATATTCGTGATATTATAGCAAGAGAAATTTTAGATTCTCGCGGGAATCCAACTATTGAAGTTGATTTGGAGCTTGATAATGGAGTTTTAGTTACCTCCTCTGTTCCAAGTGGTGCTTCTACAGGAAGTAGAGAGGCTTTGGAGTTACGAGATAAAGATTCTAAGCGCTTTTTAGGGAAAGGTGTTTTGGTTGCTGTTTTGAATGTCAATCATATTATACGCCCAAAGTTGATTGGGAAAAAATTAGATCAAACGGAAATCGATCGTTTTTTAATTCAACTTGATGGTACACCTAATAAACGAATATTAGGTGCTAATGCAATACTGGCTGTATCTTTAGCTGTATTAAAGGCTCTTGCTAAAAATGAAGGAAAAGAGTTATTTGCGTATTTGGCACCCCAAAAATTTTCATTACCGATTCCTATGGTTAATATTATTAATGGTGGAGTGCATTCTGATAATAATTTAGATATACAGGAATTTATGATTTTACCAGCCGTTAAAGGATTTAAAGAAAGGGTACGATGTGCTTCTGAAATTTTTCACACTTTAAAAAAAATTTTAAAAGAAAATCATTTAAGTACTGCTGTAGGAGATGAAGGAGGGTTTGCTCCTGATTTACCCAGTAATCGAGTTGCTTTTGATTTGATTGTACAGGCTATTTTAGAAAGTCATTATGTTCCTGGAAAAGATGTTTTTATTGCTATTGATGTAGCTGCAAGTGAAATGTATAATAAAGAGACAAAAACGTATCGTTTAGATGGAAAAGATGTATCTGTAGAAATGCTTACTAATTATTATTTAGAAATTGTTCGTGATTATCCTATTATAAGTATTGAAGATCCTTACTTTGAAGATGATTTTGATAGTTTTTCTAAATTAACTTCTTTGATTGGTGAAAAAATTATGTTGGTTGGGGATGACTATTTTGTAACGAATGAAAAGTATTTGTCTTATGGAATTCAAAAAAAGAGTGGAAATGCTATTTTATTAAAAGCAAATCAAGTGGGAACTATTTCTGAAATGATTAAAACTATTTTTTGCGCAAAGAAAAATAATTATAAAACTATAATTTCTCATCGAAGCGGAGAAACTATGGATACTTTCATAGCAGATTTAGCAGTAGGATTAGGGCTACCTTTTATAAAAAGTGGTTCTATGTCACGAGGAGAGCGTATTTGTAAATATAATCGTCTTATTCAAATTGAAGAAAAATTAAAGAACAAAAAAAAATGGTAATAATACTATTTTTTGTTTGTTAAAAAAGGAAATCGCCAATTTTTTGGGAATATATATAGTGGAAGGGAGGTACGTATGCATATTTTAGCTATGGATGAGTTAGAAAAAATATCGGGTGGATGTGCAATTATATTAGGAAATGCGATTCGTTTTATTAAAGTAATTTTAAAATGTTTTCAAATACTTTAATTTTTTTGTAAACAATTTGTTTTTCTTTCTTGGGTTTGTTATAATAAATTACAGGTGAATTAGATATGAAGAAAGAAAATAAAAAATATGTAACAGAAGAACAAAAAGAAATACAAAAATTTTTATTAGTTCTTTTAGGACTTGTTATTATAATTATTGGTATTTATTTTTTTACAAGAGTATTTGTTACGAAAGATTTATTTAAAGAAAATGAAAGAGACTATCAAGTTGGTGCGATTAATTATGATTTAGCAATCGTTGGAAATATGTTAAGTAAACCTTATAATGAATATTATGTAATGGCATTTTCAAATGAGGATATGCAGGCAACCTATTATAATACATTGGTTTCTAAGTATTTAAATGAAAAAAAAGATAAAGCTTTAAAAGTTTATTTCCTTGATCTTAGTGATGCTTTGAATAAGAAGTATGTATCTGAAGATGGAAATGTTAGTACATTATCTAAAAATTTTTCATTGGATGATTTAAAACTTGGTGAAGTCACTTTGATGTACGTTAAAGATAGGAAGTTATCTAAAATTATTAGTGATATAGATGCTATAAAAAAAGAATGGGGTATTTAGGAATAATTTGTAGTTTTTTTGTCTAATGAAAGTATAAAGATTGTCAAATAAAGAATAATTTCTGTAGATTTTATTCTTTTTCTTTTTATAGAAAATAAAATTATGATACCATTATTTATAGTAGAGGGTGAAATGATGGATAAAGATTCTAATAAAATGATAGGTTTTAATTTAAAAGAAGTTATTCTAGTAATTATTGTAACTGCTTTGGTAACTAGTTTAACTACAGGAGTGATTGTATATAATCAAAATAAGCTTACTAAGAATTTGACTTATCAAGATTTAAATCAAGATAGCGCATTGAAAGAATTTTTGACTGTTTATGCTTCTTTAATTGATGAGTATTATGAAAACGTAGATAAGACTGCGATGCTTGAAAGTGCAATTGGTGCTATGTTTAATTATTTAGGAGAAGACTATTCAACTTATATGAATAAAGATGAATCTGATGCTTTGGCTGAAATGTTAAAAGGAGAGTATAAAGGAATAGGAATCGAGATTGATAAACAAACCAATGCTATTGCTGGTTTTATTGAAGGAGGAGCCGCAGAGTCTTCAGGACTTATGGTTGGAGATGTGATTACAAGTGTGAATGATAGTGTTATTCAAAATGCATCTGATATTTCTTCTATCGTTGCCAAGGTAAATGTAGGAGAAAAAATCAAAATATCCGTTATTCGTGGTGAAGAAAATCTTGATTTTTTTGTAGAAAATAAAAATTTGTTTTATCCAGTGGTTCAATCAGAAATGTTAGAAGATGGTATAGGATATTTAAAAATTAGTACATTTTCTAATACTTTAAAAGAACAAGTTCAACTTGCTTTACAAAAGTTAGAGTCAAATGACATGCAATCTTTAATTATAGATTTAAGAAATAATACAGGGGGATATTTGGTTGCTGCTAAAGAGGTAGCCAGTATGTTTCTTGAAAAAGGGAAGGTTATTTATTCCTTAGAAGAAAAAGATGATACTAAAACCTTTAAAGATGAAACAGATGAAAAAAGGGATTATAAAATCGTTTTACTTTTTAATGAGAATAGTGCATCAGCCTCAGAGGTGTTAATTGCAGCGCTTAAAGAAAGTTATGGAGCTATAACTGTTGGTATTACTAGTTATGGAAAGGGTAAAGTACAGCAAACTTATTCTTTGACTGATGGAAGTATGGTTAAGTATACTTCTGCTAAATGGTTGACTCCGAATGGGGATTGTATAGATGAAATTGGAATTACGCCTTCTTATGTTGTTGAGGAGACAAGAATTGATATAGATGAACAGTTAAATAAAGCAATAGAGGTAGCCAGATAGAAATTTTATAAAGAACTGTCAATTATTTTTTCTACGGTTTGTTTTTTTCATGCATTTATTGTATAATATCTTATGGAAGCGAGAGAATTATGGACAATATAAAAGTAGGAGATTTTCTTACTATACATTGTTATAAACATAATGGTGTTTTGCATCGCGTTTGTGAGGAAACAGTTGTTTTGGATATTACAGATGATTATTTAGTTTGTGCAAATGATAAAACAAAAATTACGGAAAATGATGGTAGAAGTTATCGCACAAACGAAATAGCTATCCTTATTTTCTATAAAAAGAATTGGTATAATATTATTGCTCAATTGAAAGAACAGGGATTATTTTACTATTGTAATATTGCATCTCCCTTTTTAATTGATAATCAGGTGATTAAGTATATTGATTATGATTTGGATTTACGTGTGTTTCCAGATGGAGGATTTCGGATACTAGACAGAAATGAATATAAGTATCATAAACGTGTTATGAATTATAGTAAGGAATTGGATCTTATTGTTAAAAGCGAATTGCAATATTTAATTTCCTTGAAAAAGGCTTCAAAAACCCCGTTTGATAAGGAATTAATTGATAATTATTATCAAAAATATGTAAATTTGAAAAAAAATGCTAAAAATTAGCATTTTTTTATTGCATTTACATAGAATATAGAGTAAAATGTAAAACGTGCTGAGGGAAAAACAGCATAAAAAAGATACCAAATTTAATACATTTTACAATTTTGAAAATCTGGTCAATGTAAATTGTCGAAAAAAGTTGTAAAAAAGTGTTGACACAGAAAAAAAGATTTGGTATATTACTAGTGCGCAAGGGAAAAGCGCAAGAAAATGATCTTTGAAAACTAAGTAAAAAAGTCAATTTTGAGTAGCTAAGATTAAACTATATAAATATTGATTTATTAAATAAATCTTTTTATTGAGAGTTTGATCCTGGCTCAGGATGAACGCTGGCGGCATGCCTAAGA
>CAQBKK010000061.1 GCA_948760655.1 uncultured Bacilli bacterium
TACTATTAAAAACAAAATCCGAATCATATTCCTTACTGCATTCGATACAATAGTTCTTACGAATAGTTCCATGTATTTCTAAAACATTACTACTTCCAGCCTTTTGATGCAATCCATCTATATTCTGAGTAACAATTGCTTTAAGTTTTCCAAGTTTCTCTAGTTTACTTAAGTACAAATGGGTTACATTAGGTACTGCATCCAAACAATTCATCTTATTCTTATAAAAATCAAAGAAAACTTCAGGTTCATTATGAAAGCACTTTGAACTTAATAGATACTCTGGCTCATAATTATTCTTATCTTTATATAAACCATTATCTCCTCGAAAATCTCTAATACCACTTTCAGTAGAAACACCAGCTCCTCCAAAGAACACAATATTATCTGATTCATCTATTATCTTTTGTAACATTTCAATATTATCCATACACACGTTTCCTTTCATTGTCTATATTATACACCACTATAATCACATTAACTACGCCTAGATGTCACTATTTTTATAAATTGTCGCCTAGATGTCGCCTAAAACAATCATCAAAGATATATCAAATCCACAAATCCCTTTATTTTAGGGCAAAAAAAGTGAGGACACATTAAGTCGTGTCCTCTTCAGGGGGTTTTGGTTGATTCACTCTCATATAAAAATCATAAGAGTGTTTCGAAAGGTTAGCATGATATCTATCATGCTATTAAAATAATATAATGAATTGCTCCCTTTGTCAAACAAAATCAATCTCAAAATTAAAAATTTTTCACTTATCCACTTGTATATTTTTCAATTCTTCATAATAAAGAACTTCTGAAATCGTAACATAGGGAATTACAAAAATCAGTCCAAGTCCTAAAGTAAGAATGGAAAATAAAATCCAACCCACAAAACTCAAAACAAATACAAAATAATCCCATTTATGTCCTCGCATCATCTCTTTACTTTTAAATAGATATTCCATAGGAAGTAAACCATCTTGATCTACATAGATAAGAAAAACCATGGAAAAAGACAAAGCTGCAATAATACCAGGAACAATAAACAAAATTCCAAATAATAAAGTGAAAAGTAAAACAAGTATACTTATCGTGGCAATAGGCAGTACATCTCCTACATATTTAAAAATATCCTCTCTATTATACTCTTCTTTTCTTATCATTTTAAGAACATAACAATAAAATCCAACAGACAAAGTCATCGTAAAAAAAGAAACCAAAATAGTAAGAACACTATATAAAACAGTATAATCACGCACTAAAACTTCTACACCTAAAGAACACAAAATCGAAAGAGCTAGAACAATAAAATACCCTATCCAAAAATCCTTAAAATTTTCTTTTACAATTTCTTTTGCTCTTTCTTTTATTTCTAATCGATTCATTATATCCTCCTAATCTAATTATATGGAATATTTTATATTTAATCAATATTTGTAATAGAAGCTAGTATATCCAAATATTTTTTATCCTTAACTTCATTAGACTCTAAAAATTCTTTACTATCTTCTTTAGCTTGTAACAATATTTTAAAATCTTTTTTCAAATCAGCAACTTTAAAAACCATATCTCCACTTTGTTTAGTACCGAATATATCTCCACTACGACGCATTAAAAAATCTTGCTCACTAATATAAAAACCATCACTACTCTCTTCCAATACCTTTAATCTTTCCGTATCATAATCACTAATCAAATAGCAAAAAGATTCCAGTTCACTTCTCCCAACACGGCCTCGTAGCTGATGAAGGGTAGCAAGTCCAAACATTTCAGCATTAAAAATCACAATCGTTGTGGCATTTTTAACATCTACTCCCACTTCAATAACCGTAGTAGCAATAAGAATCATTATTTTTCCTTCTTTAAATTGATTCATAATATCTTCTTTTTCGCGTGCCTTAATCTTACCATGCAATATAGCAGTAGGAACCTTTCCTTGATAAGCAGCATCAAAACTATTTTTTAAACCTGCCACATCATGAATTTCTTTTTCCTCACTATCACAAACAGCAGGAGCAACAACATACACTTGATGACCTTTTTTTATTTCTTCTAAAACTTTAAATAAAACTTCCTTTAATTCACTTTCCTTTTTAACAAATGTTTTTACATCTTTTCTACCACTTGGTTTCGTTTTAATAATACTAGTATCCATGTCTTGATAAATGGTTAAAGCATACGTCCTAGGAATAGGAGTTGCACTCATATAAAGAATATCTGGTCTCACTCCTTTGTTTTGTAAATTCCCACGTTGATTGACTCCAAATCGATGTTGTTCATCTGTAATAACTAAGCCCAAATTTTTAAATATTACATCTTCACTTAAAAGTGCATGTGTACCAACAACAATAGAAATAGCACCCGTTTGTAAACGTTTTAAAGTTTCCTCTCGAGATTTTTTCTTCACACTACCTACTAAAAGTGCTACTTCTATCCCAAATGGTTCCATTAACTGTTTTATACTCTCATAATGTTGTATAGCTAATATTTCCGTCGGAGCCATTAAAGCACTCTGATAACCACTTATAGAATTAGCATACATAACAATGGTTGCAACAATCGTCTTTCCACTACCAACATCTCCTTGAAGCAAACGATTCATTCGTCTTTTACTTTTCAAATCTTCCAAACACTCTTCCACGGCTTTCTTCTGATCCAAAGTAAGTAAAAAAGGTAATGCATCTAAAAACTCTTCTATCTTTTCTTCATCATAAATACGAGGTAACCCAAGTAACTTACTATTCTTTACTTTTAAAAAATTTACCTTTAACATAAATACAAAAAACTCTTCATAAATAAGACGTAACTTTGCCTGTTTAAGACTCTGCATCTCAAGAGGTTGATGAATAATCTCAGTAGCACTCTTTTTATTTAAAAAACCATACATTTCTACAAAAGAGGAAGGAATATAATCTATATACTCTTTTTGCATTCTTAATGCCTCTTGTATATAAGAATGTAAACTATTATTTTTAAGCCCTTTTACTGTATGATAAACTGGATCTACTTGTGTCTTCTTCAAAGGAGTTAATTTAATATCACTCGCTACAAAAGAATTCTTTTTTTTATCATACTTTCCTACCAACATAATCTCTTTTCCAACATCCAAATGTTTATACAAAAATGCCCGATTAAAAATACTCACTTGAATAAGGAAATCTCCAGTTAAAACTTTAAAAGAAAGTCGATTAAAATTCTTTCGTATATAAGAAAGTCTAGGAGTGGTTTCAATAGTAGCATTTATAGAAACCATTGTATCTTCTACATATTCACTTAAACAAACTGGTTGATAAATATTGTATCGATAAGGATAATAAGTAACCAAATCTTCTATAGTATAAATATCGAGTTTATTTAATAACTCCAAAGCTTTAGGTCCAATCCCTCTTATATTTCCTAACTCCATGACTTAACTCCTTGTTCTTCTAAAACTATTATAGCAGAAAGGAGAACAAATGTATAGGTTATAACTTTTATTATTCTTCCATTTCCCAACTTTTAAAATAAATACACTCTAACTTATCATTAAATTTAATTTCATAAATACCATCAAAAACTGCAATGTTTCGTTTAAAATTCCAATGAACGATCATAGTATTTTTTTCTATAGCAAGAATTGTAAACGTAATACTTTTAATCTCTTGATTTTCTATTCCCATCCATTCTTTTTCTATATCTAAATAATTTGTATAGGCTTTCATAAAAGGAGTTTCTTGGTAATACGTTGTATTTTTAAAAAGACTTGCTGCCTCTTTCCAATTTTTATTCATCCAATTTTCTTTTAATTTTTTGAGCCAATACTCTGCATATTCATAAGTTAAATACATAACTACCTCCTCCCCTTCATTATAGCAAAATAAAAGAAATGTAGATGATAAATGATAGAAAAAAGAGCAAATAAAAAAAAGTTTAAATTTTTGTTAAAAAAGTGTTGACAAAAAGTATGATTTACTTTAGGATATAAATCACCAATTCACTTGAAGAAGGCGAATTGGTGCTAGTATCACACTAGTCAACCCCTTTTTATTCTTTTAGAAGCTGTCTTCAGGGGGCAGCTTCAAATTGTGGAATTTAAAAAGTACTAACTTTTAATTGTTAGTACTTTTTTCATATATTAACCTATTAAAAATCTTGGACGAACGCCATGAAGAGTATTACTATTATTTCCTCCAGACCGACCATGATTCACGACTCGACAAAATGCTTTCGAATTTTCAACATTTTTTAGCCAATAATTATAAGAAATTCCTTCTGTATCAGAATACATAAATTCTGGTTTTAACCTAAACAAGGCATACTGTCTATTATCAATTCCTGTGTCATATCCACTTGATGAAAATACGTTTGCACCATAAATATTTATTTCACTCATTAAATCAAGTTTTCTACTTTCCCAAACCCATTTACTTGAAACACCATTTGCATCTGAAGGATTTACTTTCGTTATGTCTACATAATTAGTTAATATATTTCTGTAAGTAAGTACATGATTGGAAAATACACTTTCAATGGTATTTAAAACTAAAGGCAATGTTTCATTATACATTTTGCTTCCTACATACCCACCTTCTGCTGTATTCGTATCATTCATTAATGCATCCATTAAAGATTTAGCAGGTATCATAGTTAAATGATGACGAGTTAATGGTGTATCTCCACTATATAAATAATTATCTATATCTGCAACCAACCATGTAACGTTATTCGCTACAATATAGTCTCCTACATAAATATC
>CAQBKK010000062.1 GCA_948760655.1 uncultured Bacilli bacterium
TATTAAATTGAATGTGCCACACCAGATAGCATTTTTAGAGATTGTATCTTCTAAGGAAAGAACTACTTCTATGTCGGTAGTTTTGTAATCTTCTTTCTTGGTTTTCCATTCTTTGTAAGTTATTCCTCCTAGTAGCAAAATAATTAGTATTCCTGCGATTATTGGTTTTCCATTCTTGTTCATTTTTTCACTCACTTTCTTTACTTTCAAAAATGTACCAAGCCTCTTTTATCCAAACATCGACTCTTTCTTTGGTTATTTCTTGGTATATAATGTCCGTTTTAAAATTTAATCCATAAGCCCCTACTTGATCGGGGATTTCTTCAGCTGGAGAATCATTTTTAAAATTTACTTGTCCCTCTTCTTTGGGAATTTCTGTTTCTGCTAATGAGGAACTTACCTTTTTCATTCCTACTCCACAACGCCCCATGGTCTCTATTTTTCCCGTATCATAATAAAGAATTCCATTTAACATAAGCATTCTTTCTTGTTGTTGTTTTTCTTCTTTTTCGTTTTCTAGAAGGGGATTATTTATTTTCTCGTAAATGGTGTGTCCCATTATTTGAATACTTAGTCCTGTTTTGTATTTTTTTATTTCACAATTGCATGGAATTAGTTCTTTTTGTTTTGTTACTTGATAGAGCAATGCTTTATATGTTGTTGTTCCATTATTTTTGTCTATTTTTCGTAGAGGTACTATTAAAATGAGTATTAGGATAATGGCACCTATACTGATTATTTTCTTTTTCATTCTTCGTCCTTTCTAAAGAGATTCTAAAAATGTAAGGAGCTCTTCTTCTTTTATGGTTGTTCTTATTTCTACATGGTACTCTTCATAATGAAATTGTACTATAAAAAGATTGGAATATCTATCTATTTGAAATTTTCTATTATTAATGCTAGAGGTTTTGTCTTCTTCTAATTGTGTTTTTCTTTGGAAAAGAGAAATTGTAAAGTAGCGATTTTCAAAACCACAATATGTTTTTTGATACCCTATGATTTTTTCTTTTTCATAAATATTTTGGTTTTCTGTGTTTTTTAAGTCGCTCGGAAGGACAATATTTTTAAAAGGAAGAATGATTTCTTGTTTGTGATTTTCTACTTTATATTCTGTATCTTCTATTGAATTACTTACACTATAAGAAGAATCGTTTTTTTCCGTAGAACTGCTATTTGTATTGTTGCTTTCCTCCCTCTCTATTTCTATTTTATTTGTACTACTTGTTCTGTCATACTTTTTTTCTGTTTCATTTAGTAAAAACACCATGGAAATAAGTAAGAGAAAACAAGTAGGTAGGAATAGTCCTATCACGATTTGCTTTCTTTTGTTGTCTTCTTTTTTTATTATCTTTTTGTAAATAGTTTCTGGATTTATTTTTTCTTCTAAAATGTTTTTTAATGTTTTTTTATTCTTCATACTTCATTCTCCCCTTTCTCTCTGATTTTCTTTTAGTTCTTTTAATGTTCGATAGAGATAATGTTTTACATTTGATTCTGTAATATTTAAGTTTACTGCTATTTCTTTAAGAGTAAGTGCAGAAACATAGTAAAGATAAAAGATTTGAAATATTACTACATTTTTCTTTTTTAAGTATTCCCAAACCAATTCGGTATCAAATTTCAACGTTGTACTCTTTTCAATATTTATCGTATCGGGATAAGAAAATTCACCATCTTCTTTGCTTGAAAAGAAAGAAACAATTTTCTCTTTATAACGAAATCGATAGTAGTCTTTTACTTTATGCTTGGCAATTCCTAAAAGATAGATATAAGAAAGTTCTTTTCCTTTTTTGATTTCTTTATAGGCATTTAAGTATATATTTTGAAGAATATCTTCGACATCACTTGCATTTTTTACATGACAAACAACATATTTTGCTATGTCGGCGTAAGTTTCTTTATATACTTTATCAAATCGTTTTAAGGTTTCATCTGCGGCCACTATGGTTCACCTCAACTTTATTGTCGGAGAAAATGGAGAAAAAGTTCCATTTTTTATAAAAAAAACAATCTATATTATCCTAGACTTGGTTTCTTTTGTTTTTTTCTTTTTTATTTTCGATAATTGTTAATTTTTCGTTAGCTAATTTGTAGCCAATTTTATTTTTATATCAATAATACTTTCTAGTTTTCAATTATTTGCCTTGATTCATCCGAGCAATAAATATTTATGCTTTCTAATTTTTCTTCTATACTTATATCATGACTATTATTTTTAAACATATCTTTTAATTTTTTATAATCAGCAGTTTTTTCATAAGTATATTTGTATTTATTATCCATAGATTCTCTTATACTTTTCTAATACTTTATTTCGTTCTATTTCAGTTGTTGACTTTCCAGTTATACAATTATAAAGTTGTTTCTTTATTTCCTCTGTCAACGGCATTCCCTCTTGAGCCATTGCACCATCAACTTTTTTTATTTTTTCTAGTATTTCTTTTTCCGTTTGTTGTTTATTACTATTCATTAAAAATCACCCACTTAACTCTTGTTTTAATGATTTTCCTATTTATCAAGAAATTCTTCTCTCTCTTTAATTATATTTAAGGATTTGCTATCCACTTCTTTATTTTCGTATTTGGCTTTTAAAAATTCTAAAAAGTGATTTTCTAATGCATTCTTACTTTTGCAATTAAAGTTTTTATTTTGAATGGCTTTTTCCATTTTTGTTCTTAAGTATTTCCATTCGTCATAGTATTTTGTTTTTGTCTTTGTCATACATCCATTGGCATCTTCCAAAACAAATCCTTCTATATATTCATTATTTAACTTATACTCTTCTTTTGTAATTTCATGATAATATTTTATAAACTCTTCTTCTGTGTTTGATTCGTAAATACATTCTTTTACAAATAAGTTATTTATTTTTCCAAATTCTTTTAATTCTTCGTAACTTAATTTTTCATAGTTTACTTTATTTTTAATGATATCTAGTAAAATCAATTTTTCTTGCTCGTATTTTATAATGTGTGGGTCATTTATTGGATCGATGACTTCAAATACCATGGATGCCTTTTCTTTGTTAAGTTTTTCTTTTATCTTTTGTATTTGTTCTTCGTTGTATGTATTATAAAAAATTGTTTTAAAGTATTCTACGTAATTTCCTTTACTTGTGGATTTAGATGCAAAGAATAGTTCATCTTTTACGACTGCTACTATCCCTAAAAAGCCATTGTATTTTAAATAAAATTTTACAGGATAGATAAAGTTTTTTTGTATTGTTTCTAACTCTGTTTCTTTTCTTTCTCCAACTTTAAAAAATTTATCGTAACTTCTGGCAACAATCTGGCAAGTTTCTGTATTTATAAATAAACCTCTGGATTTTGTTGTGACATTGTCCCAAATATGATGATAGAAAGCTTCTTTTGTGAAGTTAAAAGAAGAAATAGCATTTCCTAGTTCTTTTTCATAGACATACTTATTGTTTCTTAATGTTTCTATTAGCTGATAGACTTCGGTTTCTTCTTGTAAATTTTTGTTATAAACATCATTTTTTATGAGAGAAATTGTCACACTTCCATCTTCTTTCAAGTGTATAATTCGTAATTCCCCACCATTTTCTATGTTTCCTTCTAAATTGTAGGAATATGGGTATTTATCAAAAGCATTTTGAAAAAAATTGCGATGTCCATGGATTTGAATGATTTTGTTTTCTTGAGTTTCCATAATATGTTCATTATAGATTTTATCTATATCTACTTCGTATTTATCAATTCCATAAACAAGAGAATTTGTACTATAAAAGTCCATTGGTTTTTCTGGAAAATAAGGGATACCTCCATGGGTAATTAGATATGTTTTTTCTCTAAAGGTAATATAGGCAAGTTGCGATAATTTTTTATAAAAACCACGTAAGCTTTTCTTGCTTACTTTTTGACTTTCTAATTCTTCGATGGTTCTTTTGATGTCTAAATCCATTTTAAATTCATCCTCGCAAGCGTATTTGTATAATTTTTCTTCATGATTTCCTAAAAGTAAAATACAATTGTTTTTTTCGCTAAGTTCGTTTAAAAATGTAAATGTTTCGTAATTTTCTACTCCTCTATCCAAATAATCTCCAACAAAAATATAAGCATCTTCTTCCGTATAGGGATTTTTTTCAAAGTATTTTTTTAGAGGACGAATACAACCATGAATGTCTCCGAAAATATGAATATTTTCATAGTGGTTTTTGTCTGTTGGAGTCATCATGACAATTGTTTTAAACTCTTCTGGTTTTATAATTTTAAAACTACTAGGAACTTTTTCTTTTTGCATTTTTTTATATACTCTTAAAATAGATTCTTCTGGTACAATCTTATAACTATCTCTGTTTTTGTTTCTTTTTAATAGTTCTTCTTTTGAAATATTGGTAAAATCCACTACAAAGGTACGATAACGATACTTTTCTGCTAATTTTTTATACATCGTAAAATCTTCTTTGGTAGCATGAACTGCATCAATGATAGTAAATTCTCCTTTTTTCATTCTTTCTTCTAGAAAATAGTAAAGTAAATTCCAAACTTTTTTGTTATTAAATTGAGGAATCATTTCGGTATAATTTGTTGTTAGTTCTGGTGCATTTAACATAAGTCTTAAAGTATCTGAACTAATGGTATATTCTTCTAAGTGATTTTCTTTAATGAATGTACTTTTTCCTGATGCCATTGCTCCTCTTAAAATAACTAATTTACGCATT
>CAQBKK010000063.1 GCA_948760655.1 uncultured Bacilli bacterium
CTTTGATTTCTTCTCCATTTATAATGGTTGCACCTGTCGCAAAGTCTGGTGCACAATAAATTTCTTCAAATTTTATTTCTGGGTTCCACAATAATTTAATTAAAGCATCATTCATTTCCTTTAAATTAAACTGTGGAATGGAACTAGCCAATGCAACACCAATACCAGTAGAGCCTTGAACTAGATTATAAAATCCAATTGAAGGCAAAACTGCTGGATATTCTTCTGTTCCATCATAGTTTTCGCGCCAATCTTCTTCTTCAATAGTATCTTTTTCAATTGAGTCAAATAAATGAGTTCCTAATTCAGATAATCTCATTTCTACATATCTAGGTGCAGCTTCGTTATCATTCTCCATTTGATTTCCAAAAGAACCTTGAACTTCTTCAAGAGGATAACGCATGGCAAATGGCTTACCCATTCTTATTAAAGTTGAATAAGCACTAGCATCACCATGAACATAAAAGTGAGCCATACCAGCAGATACAGACCTCATAGCTTTCTTAAAAGGTTTGTCGCAAGTTAATTTATCTATATATTGAGCATAAGCTAACTGTCTAGCTGCAGGCTTTAAACCATCGCGAACATCAACAATTGCTCTGTCTTGTATAACCATTCCAGCGTATCTAGCAAAATTGTCTTCAAGTGTTTTTGTCAAATTGACTTCTTTATATTCGCTCATTTTAATTCTCCTTTATTTTAATCTATAATTATTATAGCAAAGATTTTTCTAAAAATCAAATCTTTGCTATTTTTCTAATCTACAATTTTACTAAAATCTATTGCTCCAGAGAAAACAAAATCTTTTCTAGGTTTTACGTTAGAACCCATAAGTTCGTCTAACCTAAAGAAACTATTATCATCTGGTATTAAAACTTCTATCCTTTGATTATTTTTATTAAATAAACTTTCCTTTGTGTCTTCTGCTGTCAATTCACCAAGTCCTTTATATCTTGTTTGCTCTCCTTTAATTTGGCTTTGGTTCAGTTCTTCTTCGTCATAGAAATAATAGTTGTCTTTTCCTTTTTTTACTTTAAATAAAGGTGCTTTTAACCAACATAGTCTTCCTTCTTCAATAAATTGTGGCATTAAAGCTTTAAATAAACTCATAATTAGACAAGCGATATGACAACCGTCGTCATCAGCATCTACTGCAATTCCTACTTTTCCATATCTTAATTTTTTACTATCATATTTATCTAAAATTCCACAACCAAGCGCAGTTAAAATAGATTGTACTTCTTCATTTTCAAGACCTTCATCAAGAGGACAGGATAATAAGTTACGAATTTTTCCTCTAATGCCAAGAATTCCGTAATGTTCTGTATCTCTTCCGCTTGCTAAACCAGCCATAGCTGAATTTCCTTCTGCAATTAATAACATAGAATTTTCTCCTAGAAATTCTGCGTCTTTAAGTTTTTCTGGCATAACAGTTTTCTTAGTACGAGCAGTAGCAATTTTTGCTTGTGCATTTATAACCGCATTTCTTGCACGGTCAGCTGCCTCTTCAGCTTTTTCTTCTTTTGATAAGTATTCTTTTATTAATTCAGCATCCTCAGTATATTTTTTAATAAAGATTTTAAAATATTCACTAAATGCTCTATCAGCTAATTGTCTTAACTCAGGATTGTTAATTTTAGTTTTAGTTTGGTTTGCAAAACTTGGATTTGGAGTTTTACAAGCAATAGCAGCTACTAGTCCTGTACGCGCCATTTCTCCATTAAAATTTCTTTTAAATTCTTTATTTAAATTACGAGTAATAGCTGTTTTTAGTCCAGTTAAACTTGTACCACCTTCAACATTCTCTAAACCATTTGTAAAGACAAAAGTTTTTTCTTTTCCTTTTGTCCATTGAAGAGCGATTTCTATTTCGTTTTGTCCATCTTTTAATTGGTAGTATAAAGGATGCTCATGAATTGGATTTTCTGCTTTATCGGCTATAAGGTCTAATAAACCATTTTTTGCACAATAAGTAATAGTTTCATTAGTTATATGATTAATTACTTCAAAATCTAAGCCTTTGTTTAGATAGGACCAATTTTTGCACATATCTTTTATTTCATTAAAATCTATTTTTATTGGTTCTAATTTATAAACTTCCTCATCAGAAATAAATTCTACAACTGTTCCTGTTTCTTTTGTATTAACTTCTTCTATTTTAAAATCTTTTTTAATACCTTTTTCAATTAATAAAGTTGCTCGTTGACCTTCTCGTGTACTTTGGACTTTAAAAATTTTAGATGATAATGCAACTCCTTTTCCTCCGATACCATTCATTCCAATAACACTACGATAAGTTTTATCACTAAATTTTCCTCCAGAGTGTGCAGTCATATAAATAGCTTCAAGTGCTTCTGTACCATCTTCTCTTTTTCCAAAAGGACAACCTCTACCAAAATCTGTAATTTTAACTCTATTATTCTCAAAAAGTTCTACTATAATTTTATTACCATAACCCATTATATGTTCGTCAATACAATTAGAAACAATTTCTCTAATACATTGAAGTACACCTTGATTATCTGCACTGCCCATATACATCTCAATACGGGTTCTTATAGCATCTTTAAAATTTAAAGTTTCAATATCATTAGCATTATAATTCATTTAAATCCTCCAATCCTAATTCTTCAAAAATAATATCATGATTTCTTTTATAATTTATAATATGCAGTTTTATATTGTTATTTTTACAATAATCAATTTTCATTTTATCATGCCTTACAATATCTTCATTATAAAACCCATTTGAAGAATTATAATGTTGTTCTCCTTGAAATTCTATTAAAGAATATAATTTATTTTCTTTATTAAAAATTGCAAAATCAAAACGCAAAGGCATTTTATCCACTAAATCTGAAAAACTATATTCTTTTTTATAAGTAATATTATGTTCTTTTAATAATTGCTCTATTTGAAATTCTCCTTTTGAGCGAATACATCCACAACTTGTAACTTCTCCATTTTTTAAATATTTACCTTTAACTAAACAAATATTTCCACAATCGCATAAACATTCATAAATTCTATCTCTTTTACCAAATTTGTTCTTTTTACTAAAACCTACATCAGATAAAACTGTAAGCTTAAAAAATTTTTTACCTGTTAAATCCTCTGTTCTTTTTATATTGGATTGTGTGGCTCTTTCTTTTTGATAACAACCGCATGATTTTGTATTACCAGAACGCAAATGCTTTCCTAAAACTATAGTTGTATTTCCACATTTACATTTACATAACCATTGTGCTCTACCATCCTTAGTATTTTCTGCTCGTTCAATTACAGTAAGATAACCATAAGTATTACCTATTTCATTTTTTAATCCTCCCATTTAATCACCTCTAAATGTAATGTATTACTGGATTAAATGGACTTTAAAGATTTAGTCCATCTTTTTAAACTATAATAATTATAGCAAAAAATTCAAATAAAATCAAGTTTTAAATAAAAAGAGTTGGTAAAACCAACTCTTATTTTCCCATTATTTTAATTTTTGTTACTTTTCTTAACAAACCAAAAGTTCCATTGATATAGTCTAACAACTCTCTATCCGTTAATGGTTTACCAACCCTAACCATTTTCTTTAATTTTCCGTTCCATACTTGAGGCCATCTTAACTCCTCATACATTTTCCAACTCATTGCATACTCAACTGGCATAATTATTCTCCTTTCTTATTAAAAATTTTTTGAAAAGTACAATCTTCTATATTTATATCATCTCTAAAGCCTAGAAATTTACTATGTCTTAATTTATAATCTTCTGTTGTTTCCATTGCTGTAACTCTACAAATTTTATCAACATATGCTTCTCTATTGAATATAAAATCTTCTTTTAATTGTTCTGTTAAACCGCTCATATATCCAATGGAAACTCTTTTATTTGTTTCACTATCAATAACTGCAATTTCTAAAGAACCAGGCCATTGATGAAAGAAATTCTTTGTTACAGCTACTATTGTTGCACCATTAATATAATCAGAATAATGTTTACCTTTTAACATTTGTCCTGTTTTTTCGTTCATCCAATATTCCCAGTTTTCTATTTCTTTACCAGAATAATACTTTTCTGGCATTTTATAATTTCCAGTTAGAAAAACATCCGCATCATCTTGTAATTCTTTCTTAATTTTTACAGTTTTCCAAGCAGTTTTCGCGCCAGGATTTACAATAGAATTTTTCAGAGTTAAAACAACTCCTTCTTCATCATTATCAAAAGCATAAGCAATTAAATCTTTTATATCTTTAACTGTATTTACATATTTTGCAAATTCTATTTCACTAATAATTCCGTAATTGTGTATCCATTCTTCTTGTATTTCTTTTAATTTTTTTATTCTTTCTTCTTTTGTCTTTATCATTAAGTTTTCTCCATTATAAAACCAAACATCGTGAATATAAAAAATTAAAGGTTTATCTTTTTGTCTTATTACTGCTTTTGGAGCCAAACATCTTAAAATACTACCTACGTCGTTTGTTGTCCATCCTGGTCTATATAATTCTCCAATTATTAATGAATTTTTTGGTACAACTCTATCTAAATATTCCATTAAATG
>CAQBKK010000064.1 GCA_948760655.1 uncultured Bacilli bacterium
TTCTGCACGAACAGATTGAATAATGTTACTTGTATCTAATAATTGTTCATGTAACTCTTTTAAATTACTCTTAAAATAAGAAATGAAATTCATTCCATCTCTTAAACCTTTTACAATACCTACGGAAAAGATAACCGATAATTCGGGTCCAATTTTGTTCATTACTTTTAAAAGTTTTGTCAAAGTATCTGTAAACCCTTTTAATAGACCATCATTTTTAAAAATACTATTATAAAATTTTTCCCATTCATTGTTTAAACGCTGAGTACTTGCAGTTAAACTTCTTTGATACAAAGCAAATTGTTGAGTTGCCTTTCCCTCACTTTGTGTTGATTCATTAACTAATTCAAGAGTTCTATCATAATCGTTCATTAAGGCATAAAAACGTGATTGTTGACGTGTCCCAGCAATGACAGTAGCTAAATAGGATTTTGTATTCCTACTTA
This sequence comes from uncultured Bacilli bacterium, assembly GCA_948760655.1. The sequence goes on from CAQBKK010000064.1 coordinate 447, forward strand.
AACCACTCCATTTTTTACCTAATTCATCAATTATTTCTCCTAAATCTCTCATTTCTCCATTTGTATCTAATAATTGAATACCTACTGTTTTTAAGGCTTTATCTGCTTTATTTATATCTATTCCATCTTCATTAGTAGCATTTGGGTCTTCCTTAAATTGACTAAAGTTAGCAACAATTGTTTTTAATGCAGTACCAATATTAGTAGGTGCTTCACGAGTTGTTTCTACCATCTTTGCTAAATAACCCATCATATGGTCTAAGTCTAAACCTGCACTTGCGGCTGATGAAGCTACCTTCTCAATAGCTGTCGATAATTCACCAAAGTCTGCTGCTGATACCATAGCTACCATTGAAATTTTATCTGTTACATCAATGGCTTGACTTGCACTTAAATTATAAGAATTTATAATAGAAGTTAAAGTTTCGCTGGCCTCTGCCATTGATGACTCACCAAGAGCTGCTGCTATTGCAGAAGCTTCAATCATTTTGTTAACTTCTACCGTATTTAAACCTTGTTGATAAAATAGTTTCATTGATGCTGTAACATCTGAAACTGTTGTATTTAATCTATCTGCCATATTAGAATAAGTATCAAAATTCTTCCAAGTTTGACTTGCAGTTTGACCTAATACCAATCCTATTTGAACCATATCTTTATCTAACTCTTTTACAAAAGTGCTTGCTTCTCTTATTTTTCTAACTGCTGTATCAAAAATATAATTCATAGATAAGAAATAACCTACTTTATTTTTTAAATCTGCAAAAGTACTTCCTAAAAACTGAGTTTGTTCTGCAGCCTTTTGCACGGCATTGTTATTATTTCTTAAAATTTTACCATAATTTATTTCTGCGTCATTCGTTTCCTGAATTTCCTCTGTATATCCTTCTAAAATTCTTTTTGTTCCTTCTAAAGCTTGTTGCCTATCAGCTAAAGCAACATCTATATTACCCTGTGCTGCATCTGCATTAAGAAAACTCGCCATCTTTTCATCATATTCTGCTTCTATTTGTTCATATTCTGTTCTATCATGACCTTTTTTATAAACAGGATTATTATTTTCGTCATATCTAACTTTTCCACTAGCATCATGTTTGAATAAACTATCTTCTTTTTGCTTTAATTCGGCCATTTCTTGCCAAAGAGTATTTTTTATTTCTCCAATAATTTTTATAGAAAGTTTTCTTGCTTCATCGATACTACTAATTGCTTCATCATTTACTATTTTATATTGTTCAGTATCTCCAGCTAATGTAGGGTCTTGTAAATAACGACTAGTTTTTTCCAAACTCGCTATTTTATCAAAATAATTATCTACAAGATTTGAAATTTCTAATTGTTTAAGATTTAACTGCTCTCCATTAGAAGGTAAAATTGAGTCAAGGTAATTATCCATATCTGGTAAACTATCCAACGATTGTTTTATTTCTCTACCAGTTGCTGCAGCTTTATCAATGATAATTTGTTGTATAATATTTTCTTCAGATGAGTCAAGTTCTTGTCTAGTATCTGCCCCATCTCTATCTGTATGATTATTAACTTCATTTTTTATTCTATTTGACTCATTTTTTATATCATTTGGTGTAACGCCACGCTCAGATTGTGTAGCTAATTTTGCCATATATTGAGTTATTTGTTCAATTAAACTTTTAGTATTATTTAATTCTTGTATTAATTTATTTGTTTGTTCTGTTGTAGCTGATGTAATATCAGTTCCAATATCTTCTTCTGCTTGAGTTGTTAAACTTGCCCCTTCAGTAGATAAATTAACCCTAGTAGAATTTAATGTATTCTCAACTTTTCGCTTTTGATTAGTAAAATCTTTTTCAGAAGGAAACTTATTTTGTCCCAAAATTTGTTTATCTGCCTCGGCTAAATCTTTAACTAATTGTAATCTTTTTTCATATTCTTTTGTTAATTCTTGTTCATCTACTAATTGATTTCTATTTTTTAATAAATTGTAAAATTTCTTTTGTTCTTGTAAAACTTTAAATTGTTTTTCAAATTGTTCTGTATTCTTTACATTTTGTAAATTATATTGCTTTGCTAAAGAAATTAATTCTTTTTGAATTTGTTTATCTGTTTTTCCACTATTTAAAATTTCTTCTCTTTTTTTAGATATTTGAGTATAAGTATTTAGCAAATTCTTATAATTAGAATTAGCCATTTCCTTAGCTACATCTTCTTTTTCGCTTTTTATTTTTCCTTTTGAATTATCAATTTTTAAATTAGTATTCTGATTATAATTATCAATAATATTTTGTCGTTTATTTTCCCTTTCTTTTTCTATTCTATTTATTCTCTGTAAATTTTCAAATTGTGTTTGTAGAACCTTGTTTTCTTCATCTATTCTATTCTTTATTCTATTATCTTTAGAATTATTTAAATCTTTTATTTCTTTTTCTAAAGACTGTACTTTTTGCTTATATTTTTCTAAATTTGAAAAATCCTTATCAAAATTGTTTCCAGTTTGTTGAAAATATTTTTCTTTAATTTTTGCAATTTCTTTTTGTTGTTCTTCAATTTGTCTTAAATATTCTCTAGAAAATTTTTTTAACTGACTATCATTAAAACCACTATACAATCTTTCAGTTTTTTCAGCCAAATCAGCTATTCCTTTACTGGCTTTAGTTAATTCTTTTATTTCATTTTCACTAATTAAGGATTTATTTTTTATTCTTTCTAAAACTTTATTGTATTCTTTTAATTGTGCTTTAGCATTATTTATTTGAGTATTTATCTTGTTACCAAAATCAAATTTATCAGTTATTCTTTCCAATTCACTAATAAAATTACGACTATTTTTTAATTGAGCCTCAGCACTAATTTTTAAATTAGCTGTAACTTGATTACGACCTGCCATTATCTATTCACCTCTCCCATAATTTTATTTAAAATCAAATGAAGCTTGATTGCTCCAACTTCAATATCTCCGTAAACCTCTTCACCAGCTTCTGCACCTATTGTTACTTCTTCTCCACTATACGTATATTTACCGTGCTTAGCATTTATTTTTTTCTCATACAAATCTTCTAAATCTATATTCGTTTTAGAACTTATACCTACATTAATACTTGCAGTTTGTTCACGCAATGCTTTTAATAAAGCTGACATTGGAATTATTCCAATACTATTTACTACTAAGAAATCTACATTCTGTCCTGCAGTTTGCTCTTTAGTATCAGTAATCAATTGAGAACCAAACCATGCGGCCGCCAAATCTTTTACTACGCTAATAAAATCTTGCGCTGGGTCACTTTCTTTAAAACTCGTTTTATTCGCGGCTTCATTGATTAAATTATAATAATAATTATCAGTTCTAAATCGTTTATTTATAGTATTTAACTCAGATTGAAAGTCATTACTTTTAAAGCTTTCTAAACGCTTTAAAAAACTTTCAAAAGAACCTCCGCTATGTAAACTTAATTTTCTTTTTAATGTTATTTGTCCTTTTGAGTTCAATTCAGTTCCATAATTTTTCGCACTTAAACCTATATTATAATTTTTTGTATAAACTGTATCATCTGCTTTTATGTCCTTACCAAAGATATCTAGATTTGCACCAGTTACTTCTACTCCTTTTACTTTTTTTAGTTGGGCAAAAAACATAGCAATACATTGTTCCAACATTTTTCCTTTAAGTCCACTAAACGCGCCTTTAGCAAATTCACGAGCAGTTTTGAAATCTCCATCTTTCTTTACATTGGTAAAACTACTTAAAGTTCCAGCCATCATTTTAGCTGTTTCTTTTACTGTTGAATTATTTGTTAATTCTTCTT
>CAQBKK010000065.1 GCA_948760655.1 uncultured Bacilli bacterium
CCTTTTTTCCATTATAGCACAAAGAAAAAGAAACACTCTTAGTTTCTTTATTCGTAGGTACAAATCCCACCATTTTCTTGAAAATATTCTTCGATAGCCTTTAATAAATTCTCGACGTTGTTATAATTTTCTGTTCCTACTTTGTCTGTAATGTAGCCACTACCATTAGCAGAACGTATAATGTTGTTCTTGTCATACTCCATTTTATACGTATATTCTTCTCCCAGAAGTGTACAACGCAAATTTATTTCGCTCACAGTATGGTACTTTTTCAAAGTGTTCGACCCAAAAACAAAAAAAGCAATTATTACGATTACAAGCACAAAAAGAAAAATAAGTCCTATCCCTTTTAGTATTTTTAGAATTACTCCAGCAAGTTTTTCCGTATTGCTAATTTTATCTTCTAAGATGCTTTTCCCATCATTATCAACAAGTTCATCCAAACTGATGTTAAAAATTTTAGATAGTTCTTTTGCTTCGGTAATATTAGGTGCTGTTTCGTTTAGTTTCCAATTGGATATTGTTTGGCGAATTACTCCTATTTTTTCTGCTAATTCCTCTTGGGATAGTTTTTTGGAAGTACGAAGTATAGTAAATTATCACCAAATTTCATTAGACTTTCCTCCTTTTCTGGTTCTATTTTATTTTGTCCAGAAAAATTTCTCTACCAACTTTCGGTTGCAGAAGTATTTTTGTTAAGATTTACTCCATTTGTATTCTCTTTGTTATTCTCATCAAAAGTATAGATTTCTTTTGCTAAAAAGCATGCGTCCTCTATCATCTCATTTCCTGCATCTTCATAGTTTAAATATTTTTTTGTATTTTCTAAATTAGCTAGAAAACGTTTATATAATTTTCCATTGTCTAAATCAGGGCGAGACTTTCCTATACTTTTTATTTTAGCAATCATTCTTACTTGCGCATAAGGAGGAATTCCCTTTTCTTCTACTAAAAAATAGCCTAAATAGTGAATCTCTTCTATTTCAATATTTATTTCTTCCACACATTCTCTTTTTAAAGTTTCTTCAAAATTGGTTCTGGCTTGCCACCTGTTAGTTTGTATTTATCGTCTTCTACTCTTAATAGAATTTTGCCATCTTGCGAAAATAGTATTCCATATACTTGTTTTATTTCTATATTTTCTGGAATGCTCTTTTTAAACCATGTATATTTACTCATGACTTCTCCTTTTATAAATCTAAGTTATCTTTATTTATGTTATGAAAAAAACAAGGCAAATTCCTTGCTCATTCATTTTCTTTTATTTCTTTATAGTAATCTATTCTATTTTCTTTGCTATATTCTTCTTTAATTGCCTTTTTTATACTTTCGTCTTTAGCTGTAGTGTATCCTACAAACACTTCGCTTCCAATGATTAAAAACGGCACTCCTGTAATATTTTGATTTACAGCAGAACTAAACGCATTCATTAATTTTTTATTTTCTGCATTTTTCCAAACTTCATAAGTATGTAAAGTATATAGTGATTTATATTCATCATTAAGACTATCTAAAAAAGCCATTAATTCTTCACAATGGGGACATCCATCTCCCCAAAAAAGATAAATATTTATTTTTTCCTTTGTTTCTTGATTCTCTTTTTCTTCCATTTCAGGAGTACCCATTTCTTTATTTGTCGTTAATTTTTGCGTGCTTTCTATTACAGTATTAGATAATTTATTTATCTTTTTATTTGGTTTTATAAGAATACTTGCAAACAATAAAATTAAAAGTAAAAAAATTCCAATACTTATTCCTATTCCTTTTTTTAACATTTTCTACATTCCTTTCTTAGTGTTCTAAAATATTTACTATTTATTCTATTATACTATAATTTACAAAGTAATTGAATGATATTATTGAGAAACAGAGCATTTTATTTTCCTACTATTCTAATGCAAAAAAGAGAGGATTTTTTATTTTCCACTCTTTTCTTACATTAATCTATTTTACTTAATAATTCATGAAGTGTTTCTAATTCTTCTTTGGTCATATTGGAAAGCATTTCAATTGGATTTCCTTCTCTTTGATGATGTAGTTTATGACCACTTTTTCTTAATTCAGAGATTACTTTTTCTTCTAATGTTTTTGGATCATCTTGTCTGTTTGTACTTCCAAAATACTCTCTTCCTCGTCAACAGTTTAGATTTTCTTTATCACAATGATTTGGACAGCATGGACAATTCTCTTCTTTCATTTTTTCCTCCTAGCGGAACTTATTTTTGGTCATCTACCATAAACCAAATTCATTATACCTTTTTTCTGTTCTTTTGTGAATTCCTATTTAATCTTTTTCATTCATTTATTGAAAGCCTGCATAACCTATAAATATTTCTTTTATTAAAATTAGGTTATAACACATGATGTAAATCTTTCCTATTGTATCTTTCTTTAACAATAAATCTGTAGAAATCAATCATTTTTTTTAAACTTAGCACTACTTCTTTGTTTTCTAGATTGATTTTGTATTTTTCTAATAATTCTATTACATTTATTTTACCACTTAATACAAAATTAAAATCTTGCATTATTTCTGTAGGATATAAATGATAAAGTTCAAAAAGTCTTGCTGCGTAGATAAAACCTAGTAAGTAATTATAATTTGCTAAATGATTTATTTTCAAAAAGTCAGATTGTTTTTTTAAAGATGCGTCCATAAACCATTTGGCAAAAACGCGATAAGACATATAATGAATACATTTTTTGATTAGCCAATTTTCAAATATTTCTCTGTTATTATAAGTTTTGCTTAACCATTCGGCAGATACAAATTCTCCAAAAATACTTAAAACTTCGTTATATTGTTTTTCAGGATTGTTGTTGTTTAAAGCTATTAAAATATGGATCATTTCATGTTCGAGGATTTCAATGCTTTCAAAATATTTTCTAGAATTCACTTCTAAAAGTATCTTTCTATTTAATTCATAGATATAAGAAAAGCCATCTGTTCTATCATTATTCAAAATTTCGGTGCGATTTTTTAATACTTCACTTGCGAGAATGGCATTTTCTTTGGAATACAAAAGTGGGCTTAAATAAGAATGACATTCTTCTAACGTTATTTTAGGAAGTTCTAGTTTGTTTGGGTATTCCTCTGGAACTAGTGAAAAGCATAGATAATATACTAGAAAATCAAAATTTATTCTAGCTCTTTTGGAACGAATATCTTTTAAAGTTAATGTAGTATTAATAAATTTATTCATAACCATCTCCCTTTTTATTTTTCTTTTTTAATAGATATTTTTTCATGTTTTAGTAAATATTCTTTTTTTTCTATTCCACCTGCATATCCTGTTAGTTTTCCGTTTGTACCTATTACTCTATGACATGGGATAATGATGCCAATAGGATTTCGGGCAATAGCATTTCCTACTGCTTGTGAGGACATTTTATCTTTTTTCATTTTAGTTGCTACCTTAATTGCTATCTCTTTATAGGTTGTGACTTTTCCATAAGGAATTTCTTCTAAAGCTTGCCAAACTTGTTTTTGAAATTTTGTTCCTTTTGGATTTAATTTTAATTCATGGATTGTAGGTTTTTCTCCATTAAAATAGCGTTCTAACCAATCTTTTGTTTTACGAAAAACTTCTAAATTATCTTTTTTAATTATTTTTTCTTTTATGTTTCCAAAATAATATTTTTGATTTTCTATCCATAAGCCAATCAAATATCCATTTTTAGAAGCTAGTAAAAGATTGCCAACTAAAGAATTATAATTCGTTATATAAACCATGTTTTCACTTCCAACTTTATTGTATCAAAAAAAGCAAATCTATACCATTTGCTTTTAACTATTTAGTTTTTCTTGTACTTTTTGTGGTAAGTCATCATATTGTTGTTCTTCCCAAGAGTGTACTCCTAGACTTCGAGTTATTAATTTGATGTAACTTCCTTCTTTTAATTCTCTTCTTGTCTTAAAAGTTAATTCTTTTTTGTTGCCTTTTTCATTATAGCAAGGAAGGGTATATTCGTATTTCATAT
>CAQBKK010000066.1 GCA_948760655.1 uncultured Bacilli bacterium
ATCAAAGATGAATACTTCCTTCATTTACTACTCGATATTATACGTGTTATAATACTATTAGTAACGAGGAAATCAATATGGCAAAACAAAAGAAAATGGATATTATCTATGAGGACAAAGAATTACTTGTTGTAAACAAACCAGCAGGAATTTTAACAATCGCAACGGAAAAAGAAAGTTTACATACTCTCTATCATCAAGCAAGAGAATATATAAAAAAACAAAATCCTAAAAATAAAATATTTATTGTGCATCGTTTAGACAAAGATACCTCTGGTGTAGTTGTATTTGCTAAAAATGAAAAATTAAAATACAAATTACAAGCCGATTGGAATAAATTAGCATTTCTAAGAGAATATATAGCAATTGTAGAAGGCAAAGTAAACAAGAAAAAAGAAACGTTAACAGAGTATTTAACAGAAGACAAAAGACTTTACGTATATAAAACGACAAAAGAAAAAGGAACACTTGCAATCACCCATTATGAAAACCTTGCAACTACAAATGCTTATTCTCTTTTAAAAATAAAAATTGCTACTGGAAAGAAAAACCAAATTCGTGTTGCATTAAATAGTATAGGGCATCCTATCATTGGAGATAAAAAGTATGGCGCTAAGAAAAATCCTTTAGGAAGACTAGGACTTCATGCTTCCAGATTGGATTTAAAAATAAACAATAAAGAATATATATGGAGAGCAAAATTACCTATAGAATTTAAAAGAATGTTTGAAAGCGAGTTAGTAGAATATGAAAAAAAGAATCATGATTGATATGGACGATTGCATTACAGATGGTACATTTAGAAAGCAAATAGAAGACTATATTGGAGAAAAAATAGATACATCCAAAACAGGATATTATTTACAAAATGCTTTAGGAGAACGTAAAGAAGAGTTTTTTAGAAAAGGTTCTCTAAATATGTATGAGGATGCGCCATTAAAAGAGAGTGCCTATGAAGTAATAAAAAAGTTAAACGAAATCTATGAAGTATACTTAGTAACTAGTTATTGCATTCCCGATGCCCACTTTCAAGAGGGAAATCATTTAAAACATAAAATGGAATATTTACAGAAACATTTACCTTTTTTAGAAACCAATCAAATTATATTTATAAATGACAAATCGTTAATTGACTTTGACATACGTATTGATGATTCCATAAGACATTTAACCAAAGGAGAAACGCTTTTATTGTTTGATTCTTATAACAACCAAGAATTAAGCAAAAAAGACCTAGATAAGAAAAATGTAAAAAGAGTAATGAACTGGCAAGAAATAGCAGAAATTTTACTATAAATTTCACATAAAATTATGATATAGTAATAGTAAGAAGGTGAAAGTATGGAATTTACAGAAAATCAAAATCCTGAAAAAACGAATGATGATTTACGAGTAGGAGAAGAAACAATAAAAAAAGAGCAAGAACCAAATGATTTTAAACAAATGATATATAATCTATTCGAAAAATATGACTATATCATAGAAGAACCAGATTTAGAACAAATGCCTAATGTATCTTTAGGAGAATATTTGCATCCTACGAGTGAAACCGTTTTAAAAATAGAAGAATACTTACAAGAAAAAGTAGGACGTACAAGATAAATGGAAAGATTGCAAAAGAAAATAGCAGAATCTGGTCTTACCTCAAGAAGAAAAGCAGAAGATCTTATACGTCTTGGTAAAGTAAAAGTAAATGGCAAAACAGTAACAGAATTAGGAACCAAAGTCGATAACTCAGCGATAATTGAAGTCGAAGGAAAAGTTCTGGAAAAAAAAGAAAACAAAGTGTATTTTTTACTAAACAAACCTCGTGGAGTTATAAGCAGTGTAACAGATGATAAAAAACGAAAAACCGTGGTTTCTCTTATTGATACAGAAGAAAGGATTTATCCCATTGGAAGACTGGATTACGATACAACAGGTCTTCTTCTTTTAACAAACGATGGAACACTTGCTAACTTACTCATGCATCCTAAAAATAACATCGAAAAAACATACATTGCTAAAATTGAAGGAACTCTAACACCAAGTGAATTCTATACGTTAAAAAAAGGAATTGTAATTGAAAATCGACGTGTAATTCCCACCCACTTAAAAATACGTAGTACAAAAGAAGAACAAGAGATTGTAGAAATTAGTATCGTTGAAGGAAGAAATCATATCATCAAAAAAATATTTGAAGAACTAAAACATCCCGTAATCAAACTAAAAAGAGAAAGTTATGCCTTTCTAACACTTGGCAATTTAAAATCGGGAGAATATCGTTCCCTTACATTAAAAGAAGTAAAAAAATTATATAGTTTAAAATAATAAAAAGGAACAAATGTTATTTTCATCTGTTCCTTTATTTTTTTTATTAATTTTAAAAATATTAATTTTCCTTTTCGTCTTTTGGCTCTTTAGAACATGCTGTATCACCATTACATTCACACTCTGTAGAATCACATTCTCCATCATGGCATCCACAACAATTTTCACAAGATTGTTCTACAACTTCATCATTATCTGCTACACTATCTTCTGTGTTGTTTTCTACTACTGTAGTACTTTCTTCCTCTACCATAGAAATAGCAGCCGTAGGACAAGACTCTAACGCATTTACTAAATTCCCACTTTCTAAATTTTCATTAGAAATAACACATGATTTTCCTTTATCATCAAACGCAAAATGCTCAGAATCAATAGCCACACAAGCCCCGCATCCAATGCAATTTTCTTTTAATACTTTAATTTGTTTCATAATACCTCACTCCTTATTAAAATTATACGTTTCTGTTTTAGAAAAATCAATTATAGATATTTCAAAAATGTAAATTCTATGATATTATAACAATGATAAGGTAGGTGATAATATGAGTTCACGTATGGATAAATACAAAGACAATCCCGAATTTCTTGGCTCTAGAGCTAAAAAAAATGAAGAATTATACCAAGAAATCATCTATGATGATTTAGAAGACATTAATTTAGAAAGCAATGCTCATGTTATCGGCGAGAATGAAAAAAGTATCAATATAGAAAAAATAAAAGAATTGTTAGAAAAAAAATATCCAAGTGAACAAAGAAACTCACGTACTGCAAGACCTTTAGCTGTGGATTTTGATTATGAAGAGGAAGAAAAAAAAGAAATTGATGATGAAGAAACAAAAGAATACGATATAAATGCTATTATTGAAAAAGCAAAATTGGATAAAGAAGTAGACTATGAAAGAGAACGCTTAAAAAAAATAAGAGATACCCAATATGATATATTAAAAGGGTTAGATTTAGATGATGATGAACCACCAGCTAGTGTAGTAACAAGTAATAAAGATAACTTAATGAATTTAATAAACACAATTACTGAAAAAGAATTAACGCGAGAAATGAACCCTCTAGATATATTAACAGATTTAAAAGGTAGTGATAATACTGTTGTATTAGATGGTGTGAAAAAAGAGTTAGAAAAAGAAACAGCTAAGCAAGAAATAAAAAATACTGTAAAAGAGACGGTAAAGGATACAGTAAAAGAAGAAGTAAGAAAAGAAATAGATAAAACATTTTATACAAATTCTTTATCCTTTACTAAAAGCGATTTTGATGATTTTAATGATTTAAAAGAAGACATAGAATCAAACAAAATACTAGTACGTATTTTACTTATAATTGTTATATTAGCTTTACTAGCTGGAATTCTATTTTTGGCAAATCATATTTTAGATCTCCATTGGTTTTAAGAAATACTATTTTGAATGAATAGTGTTTTTTTTCGCTATTGAAAATTCCAAAGCTTATAGTAAAGCCTTCAAATGCCACTGTTTTGCTATAATTAAGTTAGCTTAACAAAGAAATACTAGATTAGTAGCTTTAAATAAAAGTAAAGAGATAGTGTAATGAATTGTCGGGAAAAGCCAGAAAAGAAAATCAAGATAGATGAA
>CAQBKK010000067.1 GCA_948760655.1 uncultured Bacilli bacterium
ACATGGTTCCACCTTAACTTTTTGCTTTTTCATAACAATTATTCCATCTAACTCTTTTGTCACTATACTTCGATGTACATCAATCACTTTCCCTAACATAATCCCATTAGCATACACATCGTACAAGTTAAAATCCAGTGAAAAATACTTTTCTAAAAGAGATTCTACTTTCACACCTAATTTGGTTCGTACCACCCTAGGTGTTGCTATGGCATCTCCTGTAATTGTTATCATTTTTTCAAACAAAGGTCTTCTTTTTTTTAATTGATGATACAATGAATAAACTTCTGAAGCCTTTAAATAAATACATTTCTCTTTTACATGTAATCTAGAAAGCAAAAACTCTTCTTTTCCTAATAAAAATAAATTTTCTACCAATCGAATTTCTATAGAAGGAAACATCCCTAAAAAACTATTATAAGCTACAATACTCTCATTATCTGTATTTTTAATTGCAATTATCGCACTACTTCCTGGAAATATATGTAATAATGCATCTATTGTTTCTAATATTTTTTTCGTTTCCATTTTCTGTAGCAAAGATTCTTCTCTCATATAAGGATCATCATCAATTCCTGAAATAACAAAAAGAGAAATATTGGATATAGAAAGCTTACTCTTTAATTTTTCATCATAAAGACTTTCCAATAACTCACTCTGAGTTAAATTGTTAATTTTTTTTCGAGTTGCTAAAAAATGGGCACTTTTCTCTTGAAAATCATTGGCTACCACCAAACAAGGAACTTCTTCCCCCTCACAATTGAAACATTTTTCTAAATTAATTAATTTCCCTGATACAGGAGAATACATACCTTGATATACCATACTCCCTTTTTTAAGATTCTTTTCTTTTTTCATTTCCATCTTTTTTTTCGGAAGAGGCAAATAAACAAAATCTGGATTCAAATATACCTCACTTTGAAAATCAAATGGTATAGAAGAATCAATATCTAAGGAAATTAACTTACGCATTTTATCCACCACTTTTATTTATTATACTATAAAATCTATTTAAAGTCTTTTAAAAAATCATATAAATTTTTAGCAACCTCTAAAGGTACAATCTCTGAAAGCTCTAGAAGACTTGCTTGTTTCATTTTCGCTACACTTCCATACCGTTTAATAAGTTCTTTCTTTCGTTTATCACCAATTCCTTGAATGTTATCTAAAACACTCGAAATACTTCCCTTACTACGTATGGTTCGGTGATAATTAATAGTATAACGATGCACCTCATCTTGCATACGCGTTAAATAGTGAAACAAATTACTCATTCGATCAATTTCTATAACTTCTTCCGTATCCCCACGAACCAAATCACTGGTTCTATGATGGTCATTTTTTCGTAACCCACACACCATAATTGTTAAATGTAAATCACTCAAAATCTCTTTACAAGCCCGAATCTGGGTAATTCCGCCATCAACAATAATTAAATCTGGTACTTCACTCATCTCTTCTTTCATTCTAGAATACCTTCGTTGTATAACCTCTTGCATTGTATGATAATCATCGTTTTTATCTACTTGTACCTTATATTTACGATAATCTCCCTTACTAGGACGCCCCTCTTTAAAGACAACCATCCCCGACACCGAAAAATTACCAAACAAATTCGAGTTATCAAACAAATCAATACGATGTAAATGCTCTAACCCTAACAATACTCTTAACTCCTCATTAGCAGTCTCCGTTACATATTCGTCTTTTTTAATAAGCTCCAGCTCATTTTCCAAATTAATTTTACTATTCATAATAGCCATCTCAAGTAGTTTCTTTTTAGGTCCTCTTGTAGGAACAACAAACTTAGTAGCAAGTAAACTTGTTAAAAGTTCACCATTTACCTCTTCCATCACCAAAATTTCTTTAGGAACCTCATGCTTGCTATAAAAATTCATAATATAATAATCTAAATCATCAGATAGTTCACTAATAATTGGAAATATCTCACTCTTTCCCCCTACCATCTTGCCATTTCTTATAAAGAAAATTTGTACGCTAATATAACCCTTGTCAAAATAATAGCCAAAAACATCTCGATTCACAAAATCATGTAACTCTACCTTTTGTTTATCCATAACAATTTTAATGTAATCCAACTCTTTTTTCATTTCCAAAGCCATTTCAAAATTTAATGCCTCACTATATTCTTGCATCTTTTTTTCCAAACGACTCGTTAAAATCTTATCATTTCCATTTAAAAAACTAAGAATCTCTTTTTCCATTAACTCAAGTTCTTCTTTATTCAAATCTTTACTACAATATCCTAAACATTCATGTATATGGTAATACAAACAAAGTTCTTTTGCCTTTCCCTCACATTTCTTTAAAGGATAAATACGATTGAGCAGATTAACAATTCTCCGTGCTGCATAAGCATTCGGGTAAGGCCCAAACAATTTTTTGTTTTCTCTTTTTTTCACATGTAAATAACGAGATACTTTCACCCGAGGATAAGGCTTTGAAATATACTCAATATAAGGATAACTCTTATCATCTTTTAACAAAATATTGTATTTCGGATTAAATTCTTTGATTAAATTGAGTTCCAAAACAAAAGCCTCTAACTCACTTCCCGCAACAATATAAGTAAAATCGGCAATCTCCGAAACCATCTTTTTCGTTTTCCCCGTTTGTGTACGATTAAAATAGGAAGAAAGTCTACGATGCAAATTTTTAGCTTTTCCAACATAGATGATTGTCCCATCCGAGTTACGCATTTGATAACTTCCTGGCAAATTTGGCACCAAAGATAATTTATCTTTAAACATAAACACTCCTCCCAACTATCCATATTATACTATAATTTTTCAAAAAAATAAGATATAATAACCAAGGTGTTTTTTATGAAATTAATAACTACATATACATACGAAATAAAAAAATCAAAGTTCATTGCTTATTATTATGAAATAGATACCAAAGAAGAGGCAAACGAGATTTTAGAAAACTTAAAAAAAGAACACAAAAAAGCAAGACATATTCCCTTCGCTTACAAGGTAGAAAATACAGCCAAAAAAAGCGATGACAAAGAACCATCAGGTACTGCTGGAACACCACTATATAACTTAATAGAAAATAACAATTTAAATAACACTTTGCTTGCTGTTGTAAGATACTTTGGAGGGATAAAACTAGGTGCTGGAGGACTCTTACGTGCTTATGTTACCTCTGCTAATAACGCTATAAAAGGAAAGGACGATAAATAATGCCATTAGTAACAATCATTATACCTGTATACAATACAGAAAAATACTTAAGAAAATGTTTAGATTCTGTAGTAAATCAAACATTTGCATCTAGAAGTTTAGAAATCATTATCATAAATGATGCATCAACAGATTACTCATCAGAAATCATAAACCAATATGCTTCAATGTATAAAAATATCAAAGTAATCACTAAAACACATAACGAAGGATTATCATGCGCTAGAAATATTGGAATGAAATATGCCCAAGGAGAATACATATTCTTTTTAGACAGCGACGATTGGATTGCAGAAGAAACGATTGAAAAACTATTTTATTTAGCAGAAAGTTATAATTGCCAATTGGTAGAAGCTAGTAACAAAATCGTGTATAGGCAAAATATTAAAGCAGTGACTAATAAACCACCTAAAATTAAACAAATTGATATTGAAAAAAATAAAGAACGCGTTGTGCTAGTTGAAAGATAAAATAGCAGAAATATGAGTAGAATTATTAT
>CAQBKK010000068.1 GCA_948760655.1 uncultured Bacilli bacterium
AACATTAGGATTTGTATAATCTTCTCCATATTTAAGTTTCATTAGTTCTATTGTTCTTGGGTTTATTCGTGATAATTCTTCTAATAATTCTTTTAATTTTATGGTTTCTTTTAATATGTTTTCAATTGGCTCATACCTTTTAGGGTTATTTGCCTGTTGGTTTTGTTTTTTTAGATAGTCTTTTACAATGTTGTACGCCTTTATTATGTTTTTGTTATGTTCTTCTCCTTTTTTGTATCTTCCAATATCCAAGACGCCCAGTAAGTTTTCGTTGTATGTTAATTTTATTTCGTTAAGTAGTGTAGGATTTAAGTGTGCGAATACTATTTTGTTGATCCTTTTTACAAAGTCTTCATATGTTTCATCTTCTCTTTTAAATTTTATGAATTTTTCATGAAATGGTTTTATTAGTTTTACTTTTTGTATGTTGTTAATTTTTTCTACTTCTCTCATTATTATTTGTTTTTTCTCTTTGGATATTGCTTGATCTTTTAATTTGCTGCTTATTAACATAGGGCCTTTTAGGTCATATGAAAATTTTTCGCTTAAGTATTTATATAATTCACATTTTTTTGATGCAATTATTAGTGTTTCTTCATCTACATCTATAATGTCTCTTATGTAAATTATTTCTCTTGTTTTGCCTAGTTTTTTTGAGTTCCTTCTTATTTTAACTATTATTGTTTCGTTTATAAATGCTTTTTCATATGTATTAACTGTATCATCATAGTTTTTAGAGAATCTTTTATACAGTAGTATTTTGTCTCTAAGTGGTAATGTTTCTATTATTAATTTTATTTTTTCTTTTGGTTCATCAAATTTTTCATAGAATTCATCGCTTAAATCATCTATTAAATTTATTTTTTCATACTCTTTTAAATCTATTTTCATTTTTGTATATCTCTCTTGTTTTACTAAAGTTATTTTCTTCATATTTTTCTATTGTTTCTAATACATCGCCCATATTACTTTCTGACATTTCACTTATTTCTTTTATACTTATGTATTTATAAAAATTTATGTATATTATTAATGCATATGCTAGGTTATATCCATATATTTCGCCAAATGCTTTGTGTAATGGACAGTCATACATATTTTTTGCGAATATTAATGCTTTAATTTTCTTCTCTCTAAAGATTATTCCTCTAACTTTATAGTAAAATTCGTATAATTGATGATTTTCTTGAACAGTAAGTGTCCCAACTTCAGCAGGCATGTTTAAGTCTTCTCCATATTTCTTTTTTGATAATGTATATATATTTTCGTTAGTTTTAAGCACATCTATAACTTCTTCTAATGTTGTGCCTTCGTCAAATAAAGTTAGTATTGGTTTATATTTTGGAATTTTATGTGGTTTTGCTTTTCGTATTTCTATTTGTAATTTTTTTATTATGATACTATATGCTGTTGTGAAAGTTTTTCTTTCTTCTGTCTCTACAGGATGTTTTAATATGATATTATTTAATTCTTCTCCATATATTTGATAAATAATCTTTTTGTATTTATCTTTAATTTCTCTTACTATATTTTTCAATCTATTTTCAAATTCTTCATATGTTTCTTCTTGTTTTTTGTATTTTACAAACATTTCAGAAAATGGCTTTATTATTTTTATTTTGGAGATTCCTTTGTTTTTCAGTATTCTTTTTTTAACTCTTTCAACATAATATTCATTAATATTACTTTTATCTTTTTGTTTGTAATCATAACAAAAACAATCTAGTTCTTTCCCAAATAATTTTTGAAAGTATTTTAATAATTTGGTCTCTTTCATTGTTCGCTTTATTTCTTTTAAGTCTTCATTTAAAAATATTTCTTCTATCGATATCAAGCACATATCTTCTTCTATTTTCTTTAGTCTTAATTTTATTTTTCTTATTATTCTTTCATTAATGATTTTTTCTTCTTTTTTTGTTAAGCTATATACTTTTTGTGTATTGTTAAAATCTTCTCCATATTTTTTTACTAGTAGTCTTCTTTCTTCTTCGGTTAAGCTTTTGACTACTTTTAACACTTTGTCTTTTGGTGCATTAAATAAAGAAAAGAAGTACTTATATGCTCCCATTACTTCCTCCTCCTAAAGTTAATCTTTTATTGGTATCTTGGCTGTTTTGTAAGTATTTTGCTATGTCTTTCTCGTTTAATATATCTTCTAAATATTTTTCTGACATTATTTTTAGAGTTTCTTCTTCACTAAATATTTCTCTTAAACTTTCATATTCTTCTGTTGTTTTAAATTTGTTTAATATATTATATAGAATATTTTTATAATAAAGTTTTTTGTTTATTTTGTCTTTAATTGAATATATTTTTTCATTATCTTTAGAATTTAATTCGTCTACTTTTCCTGCTTCTTCTAAAGTTTCTCCATATTTTGTCTTAAATAATTGGATGATTTCAGGATCATAATATTCTAGTTCTTCTTTAAATTCTTCAAGTGTTACTCCTCCATATAGTATAGAATCTAGCGTTTTTCTTTTACTTTTAAAAGTTACAGGATTATATTTTAAATTATTTTCTCTAGCATATCTTATATTTTGCATTATTAATTTATCTGTTATATGAGTGTTTACATGACCAAGATGTATGTTATGGTTTTGTTCTTCTATTATATTAGCATTTATTAAATGTTTTACATCATAAAATCTTACATATATTGTTGATAATATCTGTTCTGATTCAATGCTTTTAACTATTTCGTCTATTCTATTTTGATATTCTTCTATTGTTTCGTCTTCTCTTTTGTATGCTATGTAATGTTCATATATAGAAAATTTTGGTTGTTTGTTTAAGTTGTCAAGAAGAGAATTTAATTTGAATACAGTACTAGACATTAAGAATCTTTTTAATGAACTAATTTTAATCGTGCATTCTTGCATTAAGTCTTCTCCAAATATACCTTTCATGTAGTTTAATATATTTAGTTTTTTACAAGCATTTCTAATAGCATCTATATCTTTCCTGTTTACTATGTCAAATATGTTTATCGTAATATCTGTTTGAGCATAATTTTTTTCTTCTT
This sequence comes from uncultured Bacilli bacterium, assembly GCA_948760655.1. Next base: position 3,026 of record CAQBKK010000068.1, read on the forward strand.
CTGTTCTTATTATTTCTTTTATCCTATTAATAATTATATTCAAACGTTCTATATTTCGCTTAATAATTAGCGTGTCTATGTTAGGACCATTTTCATAACCTTTATCATATATTTTTTCTAAGAGTTCTCTATCATTAGTATTTAAAAATCTTATTTTGTTTATTAGGCTTGTCCGTAAACTATAAATTAGCAGTTTCAAAATTATAAATACTACA
>CAQBKK010000069.1 GCA_948760655.1 uncultured Bacilli bacterium
CCCTTGTATTCACTTAATTCCAAAGAATACATCATTTTAAATATTTTGGTGTAATCTTTCTCTACCGATTTATTTATCGGTTTATCTTTCACGTTTCTTTAACTCTTTTGGGGGATTTTTTACATTTTGAAATACTGTATATCCTCTTAGATATATTATATCATTGTTTTTTTAATATTTCAAGTGTTTAAAATTATTAAGAAACATTAAGATTCAAAAATTTAAGTATTCAAAAATTTTATTAGAAACGTTATTACATTTGGTATCCATACAAAGAAAGGTCAAATTATGTTTATTAATCCGATTTCTGTAACTCCTATGCTATCAAAAAACTACAATAATAATGTTGCAAAAACAAAAAATGTCCATTTTTCAGGCAAAATAAATCCTGAAACTGAAAAAAATCAATTAAAAATTCTTTTATGCCAAGATATTTGGGCCGAAAAACTGAAAGTAAAACTTCCTGAAACTGAATTGGAAAAAGAAACTATCTTAGAAATTCTGCAACAAAGACAAAAATTAGACAGATATGTCAGACTTACCAACGAAAGACTAAGATTGGACGGTCAAATAAGCTATGCGAGCAGATTACTAAAAGAAAATCCTAGTCATCCTGATTTACCTCAAGTTTTAACCGAAATAAAGAAATACGGTAATCTTGATTCAACCCTAAAAACTATGGATAAACAAATTAATCTTGAAGCTAAAAAGAATGCTCCTGCAATAGAATATTTTAAAAATATCCAAAAACTTGAAGAAGAATACTCAGAAAAACGACTTATCAAAAACTCTGCTTTTGACAAATTTTGGCATAAAGTTCAGAAAAACAATATTAATATTAACGGACAATATTCTACTAAGGAATTAATTGATATTATAGCAAACACAGAACCAACAGGCACTCTAGCTAAAACATCTAAAGTTAAGCCTCAACCTACAACAAAAAAACAAATTCTAAGTCAAATAGAAAAACAATATGAACAACTACTTCGGGAAAGCGTAGATGTATATTCCGGAGAAGCACACCACAATAAAGAATCCGAAAATGCACGTCAAATTATCAATGAAACAAATAAGGAAACTCTAAAAAATTTTCCGGATATAAATAAACATCTTTTAAAGATTTACGAGAACATTGAACGTAAATTTATTCATAAAGTTGACAGATTGGCTGATACCGATATCTACCCGATAGGTGAAATCTGGAAAGACATGAAAAATGTTGAAGCTACAATGAAAAAAACAATGCTTGAAATCGATGATTTAAATTCACAACTCGATGAAACCCATGAAAATAAAAAACTTCAATCTCTTTTATCAGAAAAAGAAACTAAACTTGAAGAATTGAAAAAAGATTGGATTGAAGGGCTCAATTACAGTATTAAATACGAAAGTATAAATAGAGAAAGAATGGAAGACGCCGATAGACTTTCTGAATATGACTACCTTACAAGCGAAAATAAAACATTAAAACGACATAAAAAAGCATTTGAAATTTTACAAAATAATGATAATACAATTCCTGATGAGCTTTGGCCATTGATTTTAAAATAAGAAATAAAATAAACAAGCAAAACAAAAAATAAAAGAGGATAGAAAACCTATCCTCTTTTATTTTTTCCAGAACTTACGAGTTCAAAACGTTGTTGCTTGAAAATATGGCTTAAAAAATTTTATGATACTATTACTATAAGGAGTTTTATAAAATGTTAAAATCAAAATTCCAACTAACAGTTTTAGTTGATAATAATACTATTATTGATAAATATTTTTTAGGAGAGCCGGCGCTATCTTTTTATATTGAATATGAGAACAAGAAAATACTTTTTGATACAGGATATTCTGATATAGTCCTAAAAAATGCAAAAAAGATGAATATTCCCTTTAAACAATTAGATTATATTGTACTTTCTCATGGTCACAATGACCACACAGGAGGTTTAAAATATCTTCTGGATTTTTATAAACATTTAGAGTATAAACCCAAAATTGTTGCCTGTTCAAATATTTTTTCCAAAAGATTTGATAATATTGACGGAGAATTTGGCTCACCACTTTCAAAAGAGGAAGTAGAATCTGTTTTTAAAGTTATATACACAGATAAAACATTTTTATTAACTGAAAATATTTATTTTCTCGGTAAAATACCTCGAATAAACAATTATGAGGGAAAAGCTCAAATTGGTTTTTTAAAAAATTCTAATATTCCTGATTTTGTAGAAGATGACAGTGCTCTTGCTATTCGCATAAACAAGAAGATTTTTGTTGTCACAGGCTGTTCTCATTCAGGTATTATTAATATATGCAATTACGCTAAACAAGTCTGCAAATTAGATACTATTTACTCTATTATAGGCGGTTTGCACTTGAAGGAAGCTACTCAAGAACATCTTGAATATACCATAAATGAATTAAATAGACTTAATTTAGATTCTTTATATGCTAGTCATTGCACGGGATTTAAAGCAACATGTAAATTAGCAGAAACAATAAAAGTTAAAGAAGTTGGTGTTGGCTTACAAATTGCAATATAAAAAAGCAACTTTTTTGCAACCCGAAGTCAAAATTGCCCAAAAATTCTCAAAATCCACCCAAACAAAAAAGGCTCGGAACTTAGTCCTCGCCTTACTTTTAAAAATTTACGCCTGCCGCGATTCGAACGCGGGACCCTCTGCTTAGAAGGCAGATGCTCTATCCAGCTGAGCTACAGACGCATATCTTTCCTCAACATTTACATATTAATGATAACATGAAAATTTTTTTGTGCAAGCACTACTTTAATAAAAAATAATCTAAATATTTATAATATGGAAATATTATTAAGAGCATAGCTTTATTTTTTTGTTTATATATAAGAGTACAATAAAAAAGAAAGGGAAACAAAATGTTAACGCGTAGAGAACTTGAAGTATTTAAACTATTATGTAAAGGTTATAATAATAAAGAAATAGGAAAAATTCTTTATATAAGCTCGCATACAGCTAAGGCACACGTAAATTCTATAATAAACAAACTAAGTGTAAGAAATAGAACTCAAGCAGCATACCTGGGAGGAACATACTCAATATTAAAAAAGAAAGTCGACTAAAAAGTTCTAATACCAATAAAAAAGAGAATCAAGGGTTATCCTTAATTCTCTTTTTAAAATTAGGTGTCGGCA
>CAQBKK010000070.1 GCA_948760655.1 uncultured Bacilli bacterium
ATATATGACAATGCGTTAAGAAAGATGAGAGAGTTTTTAGAGTAAGGATTTTTAGCCTTAAATCGTATATAATTCATAAAAGATTTTCTTAAAGTAAGAATGAAGAGAACCCCTAAAGTTGGACTAAGAAAAATCTAGTAAGACTAAGGGGTATTTTTTATGAGATTAATAGATAAGGAATTCTTATTTTTTTTAAAAAGCAAATAATTATCGTTTGTATAGAATTTGAAAAACTGAACATTTTAATGAACGATAAGCATTTGACAAGAAATGCTGAAAATTGTAAAATAGTGTTGAATAGAACGGAAAAATTAAAAAATTGAAAAAAGTTAGCAGTAGAAGCAATTTATGGATGCAAATTGATTAAGGAGATTTTACATTCAGTTCAAACACAAGCGGACTTATTATTAAAATCGAAAAAGATGGAGATAATAACAGTCGTCCCTATTCCATAGGTGGAGGGATCAACACAAGTAATTCCTAGTTGATGTATTAACTTATACTAATGTAACGATATACTTTCTAGTTCCTGAAGGGAGAATTTTGAGACATAAGTTTAGAATAGCATTAGCCAATTATAGAAAAAGTAACTATCTATATTTCTCAAAAAATAGAATGTAAATTAGAGTAAGTTGGGAAAACTGAATAAATTTATATTAAAAAATTAAGATATATTTATCATTAAGGCTATTTAATATTAATTGATACGAGCATAGTTAGAGACTGGATATAAAGTTTCAACTATGCTCTTTATTTTTACCTTACCTGTTTTATTTAACAAGTAAGGTATTTTTTTTGAGAAGTTTTAATTTTGTGAGTAAAAACCTTTAAAATTTTACGGCTATATGTAGGAGAGACAAGAACCTTTAATTTTAGAAAAAATATCATTCTAGATTTTTCTTGTAGAAGCCGGAGAAATAATATGAAGAATTTAATGGAATTAGTTATTCGATTTAAAAAAACAAGATCCGAGATAATTTTGGCAGAGATTTTTGAAATTATTAAATCTATGATGTGGAAGTATATTCACAGAATTAATCAATTTTATAAAGAAGATTTTATGCAAGAATTATTTATAAAAACTTATGAAATAATTGTGAAGTTTGAAATACAAATTAATCCATTTGATTCAGCCTCAATTATAAGAAATCAAAAACAATTAATCTATTTATTAAAAAGCAAATATAAATATTTAGTTGCTGATTTCTATCGAAACAATCGAAAGTATTTAGAAAAAGAAATCAAGTGTTCTAATATAGACTCTTATTCAAAAAGCTTAATTTCAAAGGAGAAACTTTCTTTAGAAGAAGTTCTAAAATGTCATGATTTTTTAGATAGTGAAATTGAATTTTTGTCTCTTTTTATTGAAGATGAAAGACTCTTAACTCAGAAAGAAGTAGCAAGAAAATTGGGTATTAGCCAGCAAACCATTTCAAGGAAATTTAATGAAATTGTAAAAAAATATCGCAAAAATGAGTAAAACTCCTTCATTATTACGGCTAAAAGGGTGTAGAGCAATAAAACATCTTTAGGAAGGAGGTCGTAGGATGAGCGAAACGAATATTGTCATCAGTACTGTAGGTATTCTTTGTTCAGTATCAAGTATTACTTAGTATTTAAAAAGCGATGATGATAGCGAAGGGAATTCTTTAGGACAACCCTCTGGGCACATTATTGTATCAAAAGGATGTTATTTCTAAAAAAAGGAGGCAAAGAAGCGATTAAAAAAAGAAGATTCAAAACAAATCTAAGAAGAAAGGACAAAGATATATGACGCAAAAGAGGAAGTAAGACAAAAAAGCATTAAGAAAAAGAAATAGAAAATAAGAGACAAAAGGAGAGAAGAAATGGAAAAAATAAGTATTCCCGTAATAACCATCTTAAGCTATATCATAGGAGAATTCTTTAAGCTAGTCGTATTACGGAAAAAGAAACGATATAAGTATATCCCATTAATCGTAGGAATAGCAGGAGGAATGATAGGATTAAGTATGGTGTATATCAGTCCAGAGCTGATACTTACGAAAAACCCATATACAGCCACCGCAATAGGAATAGTAAGTGGACTAGCCTCTACTGGAACAAATGAGCTAATAAAACAAATAAAAGGAGAGAAGAAAAATGGAAGAGATTTATGAGCTAGTAGAAAATAAAAGAATATTTGTGAGAAAAAAGATTGCGAACTTTTTAGAAAAGCTGTTTAGACATTGTGGATATGACTTTGACCATGATGTATTTAAAAAGATTATCTATAGTGAGGAAGAATATAAAACTCCAATAGAAGAAAAAATTAAACACACGTATGACACCTATATCTATCTACTACATAATGATAAAAGTCGAATATCGAAAAGCTTTTGGAAACGGGTGTATTACCTGTATAAGGAGGAAGAGGTAGAGGAGTTTAAAGCAATAAGGTTGTGTACGAAGTATTTTCATATGAGCCATATGTCTGCGATAGAACAAGCAATAGAATATCATATGATCGTGTATGAAGAATTTAAAGAGCTCAAAGAAGAGGAAAGGCTCATACTATCCTTAATGCTATATAACTATATGCTAGCAAGAAATCAAATCCCTATAGTCCAGCTTTTTAAGAAGGAATATGAAGAATATGAAAAGGCAAGAGAAGCCTATTTAAAAGGGAATAAAGTACCCATGCTAGAATTTAGTATAAACCTATTAAAGAAGAATCCATATATGGAAAAAAATTACTATAAAAAATTAAGACCTATAAGCTTAAAGGAAATTGTAGAGTATGTAGAAAGAAATAAAGAAGAGCTAAAACAAAAGTTCCATATCAAGGGATTATGGATTCATGGATCTATTGCCAAAAAAATAGAAAGAATGGATTCAGATATCGATTTATTTATAGAGCTTTCCTTAGATTTACTACAAGAAGAAAAACAAGAAATACTCAAAGCAATAAAACAAGAATTATTTACTAAATTTGAAAGAATGATAGATCTGCATGAGCTAGTAGAATATGTAGAGGAAGAAATCATCAAATAAATAAAGACAACAAAAAAAATAATATAAAAGGA
>CAQBKK010000071.1 GCA_948760655.1 uncultured Bacilli bacterium
CAAGCAAAATACATGATAAAAGTTTTAGACAAAAGGTTCGAATTGTTTGGATTAGAACTGAATTTATCAAAGACAAAAATTGTATATTGCAAAGATGATGACAGAAAAGGCAGTTATGAAAATATATCATTAGATTTTCTAGGATACACATTTAAACCAAGAGGAGCAAAGAACAAATATGGAAAATATTTTACATCATTCCTACCTGGAATGAGTGGTAAAGCCCAAAAAACAATAAGAAAAGAAGTAAGAAGTTGGAAATTGCAAATAAAAGTAGATAAGACATTAGAAGATATATCAAGAATGTTCAATAGTAAAATACAAGGATGGATAAATTATTACACACACTATTATAAATCTGAAATATATGACACACTAAAATATATAAATAGGTGTTTAACTAAATGGGTTAGAAGTAAATACAAGAAAAAGAACTCTAGAAGAAAAGCAGTAAACTGGTTAACAGGAATAGCAAAAAGAGAACCAAAGCTATTTGCACAATGGAAATTTGGAATATTGCCAACGGCATGATAATTGGGAGCTGTATGAGCTGAGAGGTTCACGTACAGTTCTGAGAGAAGCTTGAGGGGAAGTTCCTCAGGCTTACTTACTTTGTATGTTGCTTTGAAAGAAAAGAAGATGCAGAAATGTTTTACAAAGAATTAAAAGATAGGTTAAACAAATTTGACTTAGAACTAGCAGAAGACAAAAGCAGAATAATCCCATTTGGGAACAACAAAAGCAAAGAGAAATTTGATTTCTTAGGATTTACACATATAAATGGGAAGAACAGAAAAGGGTATTACAAGTTAGTACATGTTACAAGCAAAAAGAAAGCAAAGGCAAAGAGACAAGCTGTAAAACAATGGCTAAAAGAAAGTGTAAGAATATATGAAATACCATATTTAATAAAGTTATTAAATATAAAGTTACAAGGAACATTTAGATACTACGGAGTGAGTGATAATTGTAAATGGATGATAACATTTAGAGAATATGTAATATATCAATTACACAAGCAGATATGCAGAAGAAGTCAAAAAGGAAGAATTAGCTGGAAGAAATTCTACAAGATATTAGAATATAATCCAATAGTTGAACCTAAAATATACCATTCAATGTGGCAATAGTGAACGATTATTATGAAGAGCCGTATGCGGGAAAACCGCATGTATGGTTCTGTGAGGGGGAGCAGTAGAAATTTATTCTATAGAAGCTCTCTACTCGACTCTATTAAGGCACAAGCCGAAGAAATTGTTTTTAGTGAATTGATCTATGTGTAAATTGTTAAAAAAGCAAATGTGTTTTCTCATTTGCTTTTTTACTTCCTAAATAATGTAATTTGTTGATAACTACTATTTTTCTACATAAAACATTTTTAATTTTGCAAGATTATCTATCAATCCCTTTATCAAATTCTTTTGTTTTATAAGATTGAATGTCATCACAAATACTATGCATTTTTATAAAATATTCTGTCATTTTTAAGTTTTCATCATCTTTAATACCTCTTATATAATTATTTACGCTTATTATTGGCATAAGTAATCCTTTACAGTAATTTGAATAGTTATTAATCAATTCTATAAATTTATTTAAATTTTCTTGTCCAATATAATTCGATAATTGTGTTATTTCTCCATTTTCTCTACTTTTTAAAATTTCCATTTTATTTTCTTCAAAAAATCTTGAAATAAATGGCATCAAATATTCATATGTACTTGTATTTACTGTTGTATATGCATTTTCAAATATATAGTAACCATTTTTGTGCAATATCTCTGTGATTTTATGAGCAATATAATCATTTATAGCTTCATTAAAAATCTCTATATCTCGTTTTTTAGAATAATCTATATATTTTGTGTCTATTTCTACTTTCTTTGAGCAAGTAACTGTATCATATCCCGAAACAAAAATAAATTCTGTTTCACTCTCATTTTTAAATACCAATTCATACATATGGTTTAATTCATGAATAATAGTCTCGTCCATGCTATTACTCATAGGTTGTAAATTAATATTAACTATTGGAAATGGAAGTACTTTATTATTTTTAATAATAGCATTTGGCACACAGTATGTTTCTTCTCCTTCAATGCTTTTATATGTATAGTTAGTATCTTTTGATATTAGATTTAAATTTTTTATTCGTTCTCGATGCTCAGTAAAATCTTCTATATGTTCATAATATTCTGCTAGCATTTTCTCTTGTAATTCTAAATCTTCTTCAGTAAGATCTTCATAACCAGTAAAAAACGATACACCATATTCAAGAGTTATTTTTTGTTCAAGTTCATCTAGCTGATGTACTTTCTGCAAATATGGTTGCAGTATGCTTTCAATTTTTTCTTTTCTTACTTGGTATTTTTGATATGCTTGATAATATTTTTCTACATCAAATAAAGTATTATTATTTAGAATATCTTCTATATTGGATTCGCATATATCATTATATCCTATTTGTTTTAAAAAAATAATCGCATATTTTCTTAATTCTATATTTCTATCTAAAAAATATAAAAAGAAATCATCTAAGTAACTAAAATAGCTAATTCTTTTCTTAAAGTTTTCATTATCATTATCAGTAATTTGTCCAATTTCTTCTAAAAATAAGTTCTCTATAATAGTATTGAAATTTTTTTCAATATTGTGAACAGTCATTTTATAAATACTTGGTTTTATATCACATACTGCAATCATATTTGAAAATTTTTTTTTAATATGTTCTAATTTGCCTAAACCATAAAATTCTACAAAAGCTTGCATAATTTTAGGCATTTTTCCTTTTAATTTTTTTGTAGGCTCATTTAAAAATTTTAATAATCTTTTATTTTCTATCATTAAATTATTGTTTTCATCATTTTTTATTTCCATTTTCGCTCCTTATTATATGTTTAAAGAATACCATAAATTTATATTTTTATCAATAATCATAAAAAATTTATTTAAAATGTAGTGTTACAATTGATGTGAAACAAAAGATATAGAAAAAAAGTGATTCA
>CAQBKK010000072.1 GCA_948760655.1 uncultured Bacilli bacterium
AAAAGCCTAATATATCAATGTTTTTAGCGATTTTGGGATAAGTCATTGAATAATCTAAATCTCCATGTGTAACTAATAAAAAATCAATCTTTCGTATTCTTAAACTTTTAAAAAAGGAAATCAAAGAATCAGAAAGAGAAAACTCTCTTTTTCGTACTTGATAATCTAACTTTTCATAAGAAATCTTTCCTCCCGTATCTACTAAAATAATTTCTTTCATTTGTGGTGCCACAAAAAGTGTTGCATCCCCCTGTCCCACATCAATAAAATAAACATAATAATTGCTATCAAACCAATTTTTATTATACAAAAAGAATAAAAATATTAAAAATAGAAAAATAAATTTCTTCTTTCTACTTTGAATAACCAGCAAAAGAAAGACATAGTATAAAGCGACTTCCAATAAAGAAATTTTACCAAAAATAAGAAAACAAGAAAATGACATCAAAAATTGATTTATGCTTTCTAATAAATTAGTAAAAAAAGAAAAGATAGGTAAAAAAACAGGAAAAAGAAAAGTCAACAAAGCTAAAGGAAAAACAACAGAACTAATAAAAGGTACAAAAATAATATTATTAAAAATTGAAAATAAATTCACTTCATAATTTATAAAAATCGTAATAGGCAAACTAAATAAAAATGTAATAATACTTACAAATATTGCTTGTTTAATCTTGTTCTTCTTTTGTAAAAATTTATGACAAAATAACAAAGAAAAAGTTACTACAAAAGTATACCAAAAACCAACATTATATATATAAAATGGTTCAAAAAGTAAAAGAAAAAAAGCAGTAAAAAATAATACTTGTAAATTAGATAATGAAAAAGAAAATTTTTTATTTATATCCAATAGAAAGAAAAACAAAATAGCTCGTGTAAACGAAACAGAAAATCCAGTCAAAATTAAATAGCCGAAAAGTACAATATATATACATATTTTTTTCCATTTTAGCTTCCCGAATACTTTAGATAAAAGAACATAAACCAAAGACAAATGCATTCCTGATAAAGCAAACAAATGGCTTACTCCATTATTTACAATTCCATCATACACATTGGTATCCAAATTCGTTTTATCTCCCAAAACAAAAGCATTTAAATACGCATTATCGCCTAGTTTCTTCATACGTGCATCAAAAATAGCTTTAAATTGATAAATTACAGAAATTGGTTTATCTAAAAAATCTATAGTTTCTACAGAAAAAGCAAAATAAATTCTTTGAGAATACAAATACTTTTTATAATCAAAAGTATGGGGAATAGTTTGACCCAAAACCTCTCTTTCTTTTCCATTTAACAAAATCATAGCCCCCACTTGTAAACGACTCTCTAAAATTTCTTTTTCATGAGCACTAGAAATATAATAAGTAGCTATAAACTTCTCTCTTTCTTTCAAAACCATAGACAACTTATCGCCATCAATAGAATACGAAAGAATCTTTGCCTCAATACACTTAATATTTTCATCAAATTTTGTTTGATAATGAACTATTTGGGTACAAAAGAAAACAAAAAAAGATAAAAATAAGAAAAGAATCCCATAAAAAAAATTAGATTGTAATATAATCTTTAATTTTTTCGTAAATAGATTCTCCAATTCCAGAAATATTCATAATCTCAGAAATTTCCTTAAATGGGGTTGTCTTTCGATACTCCAAAATAGCTTGCGCTTTAGCTTCTCCGATACCATATAAAGTCATCAATTCTTCTTGCGAACTTGTATTTAAAGATATTTTCTTAGAACTCGTTATTTTTTCCGAAACACTATTTTCTTTACTATTCGTTTTTGTAGTACTTACTGTTTGACTCGTCTGAGCTTTTTTTAATTCGGTTTTAGACAACACTACTATCATATCCTCATTATTTAATTTCTTACTTAAATTAATATTATCTGTTGTGCCATTTGTTTTTAATCCACCTGCCATTGCAATTAATTCATCAACAATAGTTCCATCATTTACTTCATACACTCCTGGATGATTAACATATCCTTTAATATCCACTTTAATTGTTGGAACAAAAACAACTTCTTTTTCTTCTTGTTGTTCCTCCAAAACAGGACACTCAGGACAAACAATAGGTTCTTCTGTTTTAGCAAAATTCATAAAATAATAAACAGAACCAATATTAGTAAAAACAAGAACACCGATGAGAATATAAAATCCAAATGGAGTCCAATATCTTTTTAAATACTCCATATTTTTTTCACCTCCACTATATATATTCCCTTCAAATTGATCATTTCCTTTTTTTCAAAGAAAAAAATCTCCAAAAGAGATTCAAAATTTAAAGACGCGACATTTCTTGTTTTATTTTCATTTCCTTATTCTCTGAAGAAACCTTTAAAACTACAAAAAGCATTAAAATAACATTAATCGTAAAACTTCCTCCATAACTCAGGAAAGGAATTGGTACTCCAGTAAGTGGAATAAGAGCCAGAACCCCCATCAAATTTACAAGCAAATGAAGAAGGAGAAAAGCGAATGTTCCATAACAAAAAATCATATTTCGTATATTTCCTCTTGCTTCTTTTCCAATTTTCAAAATACGATACAAAATATAAAGATAGCCAATTAAAACAAAAATTCCTGCCACACCCCCTAACTCTTCTACAAGAATAGGAAAAACAAAATCGGTATGAGCTTCTGGTAAATACAAATACTTTTGGGTAGAATTTCCAAGTCCAACGCCAAACAATCCGCCATTATGAATAGCAATAAATCCATTACAAACTTGATACCCTGTATCCTCTGTATATCTTACACATGGATTTCTAAATTCTAATCGTTTCAATTGACCAGAACTCAAAATATCCGCCCCACTATATAAAATGGCTCCCCCCAAAATAGCAATTCCAACACCCAAAACTTTAAAAATTTTTAAACGATTTTTATCTCCTAAAGGAATTACCATAAAAATCAAAAAAGTAATTCCTGCAATAATAAGTGCTCC
>CAQBKK010000073.1 GCA_948760655.1 uncultured Bacilli bacterium
CTATGGCTCTTACAGTTACAAGTTTATTTAGTGGTAAGATTTCTTTAAATGCTTTATCAGGTCCTGTTGGGATGTATGAAGTTGTAGGAAGTTCGATAGGTCTTGGTTTATCGCAAATGTTATATATTATAGCTTTCTTAAGTATCAATGTTGGTTTTATTAATATTTTACCATTTCCAGCATTTGATGGAGGAAGAGCATTCTTTATGATCGTAGAGAAAATAAAAAGAAGTCCAGTGGATTCAAAGTTTGAAAATATGTGTCATACGATTGGATTTTTCCTACTTATTTTATTGATGCTTTATATAACACTTCAAGATATATTGAAATTGTTTTAAATAAAAGAAAAGAGTTTTAGTTTTTGTATTCTAAAGCTCTTTTTAGTTGGTTTTGCAATTCTTTTTGTTCCTTTAAAATAGCATCTATTTGGTCTAAATGGTAAGAAGAGGGAATTGTTCTTCCCATATTTCCGTTTTCTTCTAAGTAATCTATACGAATTTCATCCATTTTATCTAAGCATTCCAATAATTTTAAAAAAAGTAGAAGTAATTCATCATCGTTTATGTTTTCGATGTTTGGGCAAAATTTTTCTAAAAAAGAGATGCTTTTTAGGATTTCATAACAAATTTTAAGACTTTCTTTATTTACTTCTTGATAAACTTTATTATTGATTAGAAAGTGGTATATTTTTAATACTTGAGATAGCAGTATATTTCTAATTGTCACTTTTTTTGTTTCTCTAATTATTTTTGCACTTGTAATTGCATATTTTATTAATTCTATATTTACTTGGTCATGTGTTTCTATTATTTCATATGCTCTTTCAAAAAAATATTGTTCCATTTTTTCTTCCTCACTTTTGCCTATTTATTATAGATATTTCTCTAATTAAATACAACAAAAAGTTTTAATAAGAGTTTCGTTGTGTTAAAATACTTTTAGGTGATTTTGTATGCTTTTATTAGAAAATGTATCTGTTAAAGTAGAAGATAAAGTTATTTTAAAGGATTTTAATTTGGAAATAAAACAGGGAGAAATTCATGTTTTGATGGGAAGTAATGGAGCTGGAAAGTCTACATTGTCTAAAGTGATTTTACGTGATATTCATTATGAAGTGGAAGGTAAAATTTCATTTCATGGAAAAGATTTATTAAAAATGAATACCACAGAGGTTGCAAGAGAAGGTGTTTTTTTAGTAAGTCAAAATCCTATGGAAATAGCAGGTGTAACTAACGCTGAACTTTTACGAACAGCTTTACAGGATATGGGTAAAAATGAGATGAATATTTTGGAGTTTCATCGAAAATTAACAGGTCTTTGTAAAGAATTAGAGATTCCTGATGCATTTGTGCATCGCGATGTGAATTTTAATATGAGTGGGGGGGAGAAAAAGAAAAACGAACTTCTTCATTTATGGATGCTAGAACCTAATTTTATTATTTTAGATGAAATTGATTCGGGGCTTGATGTGGATGCGTTAAAAATGGTTGCAAGTTCTATCAAAAAATATTATGAGAAGTTTCATCCTAGTATTTTAATTATTACGCATCAAAAAAGTTTATTAGATATTTTAAAACCAGATTTTGTTCATGTTCTTAGTGATAAAAAAATTATAGAAAGCGGCGACTTTGGATTGGCAGAAAAAATATTTAAAGAAGGGTTTTCTGGGGCGAGCATTATAGCTCCAAGTGAAGAACATGAATAGAATAGTAGTAGAACAAGCAAAAATTGCTTTTCATGATGAAACTGTTTTTATAGAAAAAATATGTGGAGATACAGAAATTTTTATAGAAGGCAATACTTGTGTTTTAGTAAATAGTTTCGATGCGGACTCTAAAATAGGTATTCACCTTTTAAAAGGAAGTCATTTGTTGCTAGAGTTTTTTGTTTCTATGAATAATAATCACAATCACATTACTATTTATAATGAAGAAGATACGGTTTTAGATTTTCATTATGCTGGAACTTATCAAGGAGAAAATGAACTTACTATTGATAGTAAAATACATGCAAGTCATGTACATAATTATATAGGGGTTCGGTTGGTTGAAAATGATGGAAGTGTTCGTGTATTTGCAACAGGGGCTTTAGAAAGTAATGCAGAGAATATATTTTATACGGAAGATATTAAAGCACTTACTAATTCCAATCATCGTGTTTTTATAAAACCCAATTTATTTGTTTCTAGTCATGAAGTAATTGCCAATCATAATGCCACCATTGGTCCTGTTTCAGAAGATGAAATTTTTTACTTGACGTCTTTAGGAATGGATAAAATGGTAGCTGTTCAGTTATTAAGAAATGGTTTTTTAAAAGGTATTTTACAAATGGAAGAACTAAAGGGAGGTGAAAGTTTTGAATAGAGAAGATTTTCCAATGTTACAAGAGGATATTATTTATTTTGATAATGGTGCCACAACTTTAAAACCAAAGTGTGTTATTGATAAGATGGTTGAGTATTACGAAAAATATGGAGCTAGTTCTCATCGGGGAGATTATGATATTGCTTATAAAGTAGATATGGAATATGAAAATACAAGAGGACTTGTAAAAGATTTTATTCATGCTCGTTTTTTAGAAGAAATTATTTTTACTGCTGGTTCTACAGAGGGATTGAATTTAATTACAAGAGGATTTTTTGAACAATTGTTAGAGCCAGGAGATGAAGTATTAATTACCAAATCTGAACATGCTTCTAATGTTTTGCCTTGGTTTTCTCTTGCCCAAAAAAACAATATAAAAGTAAGTTATATTCCTTTAGATGAAGCACATTATGTTACTTTAGAAAATGTAAAAAAAGCAGTCACACCAAAAACGAAAGTGATTAGTCTTGCTTATATTACTAATGTTATTGGAGATATTCGTCCTATCAAGGAAATTACAGAATTTGCTCATCAAC
>CAQBKK010000074.1 GCA_948760655.1 uncultured Bacilli bacterium
ATTCACAACATTTACATTCGGACTAGATGCATCTGTTGAAGTAAGCATAGATGTATCTTCCTTTTGTTCCATAGTTGACACATGATTCTGCTTTAATTCCTCAACACTTGTAATAATAATCTTGTCATCGTCATCATCTGCTCCTGTAATAGGAACCATTGCCTCTTCTGGTAACGGTTTGCTTTTTTCTCTTGTTTTCTTTTCGCGTTTATGAAATATAGAACCAAGTACATTCCCTAAATTCAAATTAAACAACATAACAAGTCCAAAAATTCCTAAAATAGTTAAAACAATATAGGTACCAGTTAACCCAAATAAAGAAGAAATTGCAAACGAAAACGTAGCCCCTAAAATTCCTCCACCAATCACAATAGACGTTTGCCCAGTACTTGTTAAAATATTTGCTTTATTAATAGATGCCATACGATCCATATAATTATCAATCGTTACTTGAAAAATACTTGCTGGATTCTCAAGCGTTCTTACAAAAGTCATATGAGATAAAACCAAAACAATAATAATTACTATATAAACCCCTAATAATTTTGATGTGAAAAAATTAGGAAGTTTTCGTTTCATTAACATATGAACACCTAAAAATAAAACCAATATTAAAACACAAAACCACCATTCTCCAAGTAAGAACATGGCAAACTCTTTTAGTATGGCTCCAACAGGTCCAAATCCAAAACCAATTAACCCTACTAAAATAAGAAACAAACCTGTAAGCTCTACACTGTATTGAAAACTATTGCCATTTTCTTCTTTTGACTTTTTCTTCTTTGCCATCTATCTTCACCATAATAAGTATAACAATTTACAACATTTTTTGCAAAAAAAAGGCATCCATTTGACACCTTCTATCGTTGATAATATATATTGTTTGGATTTAACATATAACTTGGTTCTGGTAAACCCAAATTTTCGATAAGTTTAGAAGAATACATTGATTTTAAACTCTCTATATAAATCTTTGGAACTTCTTGCAAAGCATATCTTCCATCCAACATTCTTTGATAAGCAAAGTAACTGAATTGACCATTATGTATTACCGAATCAACTTGATAGATATATTCTTCTTCTCCGACATTTTTTCCAAATTTTTCATATAATTTCTGTTTTAATATCAATAAATTTCTCATTCTTTGAGTTACAATATTTTGAATTTGATTAGATTTAATCCCTTTTTGATAAAACTTTTCTTCTATTTTTTCTATTCCTGCTTTTTTATCTTCAAAAATAATCTGTCCATCTATTATTCTATTAATTTTTTTAACTTTCAACCCTAATTTAATAAGAGTTATATCTTCATAATAATCTGTTAAATCTAATTTATATTTTTCATTTTTAATATTTAGCTCTATATAAGCATGACTATTTCCTTCTTTTTCAATTGTTACTTTTTCTGCATTCAACACAAAATGTTTACATAAATCTTCCATAACATCTGCCCATTCAAAGCAAATGATTTCATTATCTTTAATATCTTCAATATTTATTTTTTTAGACACATATTTTCTCTTTTCATTTAAAGATAAAAAGAAATAAGAAGTATTATATTCAAAAATTTGTCCTGTTCTCATATAGAGATAATAAGCGATTTCTAATTCATCAACCAATCCAAAATATGAAATTTCTCGTTTCATCATTTCCAATAAATTCATATCCAAAACTCCTTTTTCTTACTACATGTATAGCATAAAAATACTATTTTATCAAACGAACGTAAACAAAAAAATAACAATCACTAAATAAACTTAAAAAACAACCACTCTATTAGTTGGTTATTTCTTATTTACCATAATTCACTTTATGATTAGCTTTTATAGTTTTTTCTTTTGATGGATTACTTTTCTCTATCGTTTTTTTACGAAATTTGCTAGACATTAATAAAGGATGAAATAAAAAGTCCATAGAATCAGCTTTATCTACTAAAGTAAGTATCCAACTTTCTTTATATTTAGGAAGTCTTTTATTTAAAGGGAACATATGTGTTTTAATCATATCCCCTATTTTATCATCTACTAAATTTGGAAAATATTTGATTGCATTCACTCTTGCTTGTTCTGCATGCACAAATCCATGCCTTTGAAATAATGGCTTTTTCTCAAAATCAGATTGCCAAGGCTTATCATAAAAATCATGTAGTAAACCAGCAATCGCTAGAGATTTATAATCAAGATGCAATTTTTTTCCTATCTTATAACAATCATAAGAAACCCGTAAAACATGATCATAAACACTTTCATTATAATGATGAGGATATTCTTTTCGTCTCAAAAATTCTTCATGTTCTAAAATAGGTTTCACTAATTTTACATACTCCTTATTTTCTAGTCGAAGCCTTTTTTTTTCCCCTTTATTCGTATGATAAGCATTTATATATTGTATTAAACTAGCAATTTGAAAAAGAGCTGTAACAAGAACAAACAAATTCACAGGAAGAGAAATATGTATTAATAAAATATTAATAAAACCTAACAAAATTGTAATAAAAATAAACCACGTTTTTATTTTTCCAATAAGCAAAGACTCAACCGTTTTTGTCTTATAAAATACATAGATATTAAAAAGAGCAATAAAACACTCTAAGACAAATACATAAAAAAATAATGGATTATCAACAACTAAAATAATAAGTAAAGAGAATGCTAGACACTTATCTCCAATTGTATCTAATTTAGCACCCAAATCTGTAGAAACATTCCACAACCTTGCTAGTTTTCCATCTAAAAAGTCTGTTAAAGCAATAAATGCTGCAATAATAATGAGGGGCAAGATTTGACGATGAATCCCTAAATAAATAATAAGAGGGATAACCACTAAACGAGACATTGTCAAAATATTAGGTATGATTTTTTTCATGAATTCAATTTTCCTTCCT
>CAQBKK010000075.1 GCA_948760655.1 uncultured Bacilli bacterium
AATGCTTTTACTATGAATTATTACAATGATGGGAATATAGAAAAAACAGAATTAACTCCGAAAGATATTAAGGATTATAATTATAAAGTTGGTATGACATATGAAATAGGAGAAGATGATACAATGGTAGAAGCGAAATATTTAAAGGATAGCATTAAAATTGATGTGAATTCAGCATTAAATAGTTTAGAACGTGAAAATAGAAATAATCCATAATAGAATGGTGATAATATGAGTGAAATGAATGAATTAGTAAATGTTAATATAAATAAAGTACAAGAATCTGTTGTTATAGTCAATAATGATAAACCTTTATTTAAAAAACAAGATTATCAAACAATAGAAGGAAAGCCAAAATACTTTGAATTAGATGAATACGGAAGAAGCAGTGGTGCAATTGCTATGCTTAGTATAGATACAATACCATTAGTTACAAAGAAAAAGATAACATATCCTTTACCAAGTGGTTGGAAAATATACTTTGAGAATAAAAGATTATTTGAAAAATGTCATATAATAGCATATAGTTTATCAGCAAAACTTGCCAAAACAAATAATATTTTTATAGGGACTAGAAACTTAAATAGAAGTAGCATGAAGAAGATTGAAAATGAAATAGGAGAGTATATTAAAGATAATTTAGTAAAAATACTATATAGAGTAACAATAAAATACAAGGGAAAAGACCAAATTCCAATAGGAATTTTAATAGAAGCACAAGCAATAAATGATAAATTCAGTATTTGTAGATTCTGTTATAATGTTCAAGAAGGAGTAAAATTTCAATATAGTGATGGAAAAATTATTAAAGATTCAAGAATTTGGTCAAAAATATTAGAAAAAGGAAGCAAGATTACAAAAGTTGCAAATAAAAAGAAATCTAAAGTAAATGAAAATTACATAATAAATACTAAAACAAAAAAATTTCATTTATTAGATAAAAATTGTAGTAAATTAGATAATGTTTTACTACAAAATATACAAGAAACAACAGCCAAACAAAAAGATTTACTAGATGCAGGATTAAAAAGATGTAAAGAGTGCATGAAGGAATAAAAAATAACATTAACATTATGATGTAATTTATAAAGTAGAAGTATAGGTTTAAAGAGAGCATATGAAAGTATGCTTTTTTTAAATAAAAAAACAAGAACAAAATTTCGCAAAAAGTATTAAAAAAAGTAAAGATATATGATATAAATAGTAGAAAAGTAGTGAAATTTAAATAAAATTCAGTTGTTCGGAAATTCCGAACAGTTGAAGAATAGGAGTATATATGGAAAATAGTATAGTTAATAAAACAGAAAAAAACTTTGAAGATATTAAACATATTGACGAAAATGGAGTGGAAGTTTGGTATGCAAGAGAACTAATGGAAATGCTAGAATATAGTAAGTGGGGAAATTTTAGAAATGTAATAAACAAGGCTAAAGAAACGTGTAAAGGTAGCGGTATTACAGAGAAAGAACACTTTGCCGACGTTGGGAGGGTGTTAAAAGTTGGTAATAATGCTGAAATGGAAATAGATGATATGAAGCTAACAAGATATGCATGTTACTTAATAGCTCAAAATGGAGATAGTAGAAAGAAGCAGGTAGCTTTAGCACAAACATATTTTGCAGTTCAAACAAGAAAGCAAGAAATAACAAGAAAAGAGTATGAGCAATTAAGCGAAATTGTTTTTGATAAACTAAAAGTGGACCAAAAAATTACGATTTTGTAATTGAAAAACGGACCACTTTTTTAAATAACTCTAAATATATGATTTAATATATTTGGAGGTCGAAGGAGATGAAAAATTTATTGGACAAAGCATCAATAATTAGATTAAAAGAACAAGGATTATCAAATAGAGGTGTAGCAAGAGAATTAGGAATTGACAAGAAAACTGTTAATAAATATTGGAATGAATATAAAGATAATCTTAAAGAATTAAATGAAACAACTGATATAGCAAAGATTTCAGAAATACAAGAAAATATAACTTCTGCACCTAAATATAATTCTGAAAATAGGATTAGAAGGAAGGTAACCCCCGAGTTTTTAAAGGCTTTAGAAAAAATTTTAGAAGAAGAAGAAAAAAAGATTAAGACTTTAGGAACAAATAAACAAGCATTAACAAAACAACAAATTTACGAATTACTAAAAAAACAGGGTTTTCCTTTAAGCTACTCTACTGTTGTATTAGAAATGAAAAGAATCAAAAACTCTGGAAATGAATGTTTTATCAGACAGAATTACGATTTTGGTGATAGATTAGAATATGATTTTGGTGAAGTTAAATTAGTAATTAATGGTATTGTAAAACGATATTACATAGCTGTTCTATCAAGTCCTGCTGGAAATTTTAGATGGTGTTATCTTTATGATAATTGTAAAAAAGATGTATTTCTAGATTCTCATGTAAGATTTTTTGAAATGATTGGTGGAGTATGGAAAGAAATTGTTTATGATAATATGAGAAATGTTGTTAGTAAATTTATTGGAAAAAACGAAAAAGAACTTAATGAAGATTTAGTAAAAATGAGTTTGTACTATGGATTTGATATAAATGTAACAAATGCTTTTAGTGGAAATGAAAAAGGATATGTAGAAGGTAGTGTAAAATATCTAAGAAATAAAATATTTGCTGAGAATTACAAATTTAGTTCTGAAGAAGCAACTATAGAATATATGGAAAGTCAATTAATGAAACTAAATGAAAATAGTAAAATTGAAGAAGAAAAGAAAATTTTAGAACCTACTAAACCACCCTTAGAGTTAGGAGAAATTAGAAAAAGTTTTGTTAATAAATATAGTTTTGTGCAAATTGAAAATAATTTTTACTCTGTTCCAGAGTA
>CAQBKK010000076.1 GCA_948760655.1 uncultured Bacilli bacterium
ACCAGACTTTGACTCTGGCATGCGCTAGTTCGAATCTAGCCAGCCCAACCAAAAATATAAAAAATATAGCGAAGCTATATTTTTTATATTTTAGATTTAGCGAGTTAGTAAGAAAAAATAGCGTACGAAGTATACGCGGCGCAGTGAGCAAAGCGAACAAGTGCCCTTGGGGCATTCGAATCTAACATGAAAAATAAGAATTAAGCGAAGCTATATTTTTATATTTTAGATTAGCTAGTTAGTAAGAAGAAATAACAGACAAATTACATAGAAGATAAAAGTTAAACTTGGAATTAAAGAAAACACCTTGATTCCAAGTTTTTTGTGTCATAAAAATAAAATAAAAAAAGGAGGTAAAAAATGAACGAAAAAGAAGAACTAGAATTGGAGAAAAAACATCTAAAAGTTACGGTACAATTGGCAAAAAAGTCATTACATGAAGAAGAGATTATTGGAGAAAACATTAAAAAATCTACAGATGATGACTTTTTATTGCAAATATTAAGTAAAAGACATGACACAAAAATCAGAAATTTAAAACGAGCAATAAAAAATCCATATTTTGCAAGAATAGACTTTCAGGAAAAAACAAAAGAAAAGCAAGAAATATATATAGGAAAAACAAATATATTCGATGAACAATATAATGTAGCAGTAGCAGATTGGAGAGCACCAATATCAAGTGTATATTATGATGGAGAAATTGGAGAAACAGAATATATATGTCCAGAAGGAAAAATAAAAGGAAATTTACTATTAAAAAGACAATTTCAAATAGAAGAAGGCGAATTAAAAAGTTATAACAATATAACATTAACAGCAAATGACGAATTATTACAAGAATGCTTAAACGAAAAATCAGATAGCAAACTAAGAAATATAGTAGCGACAATTCAAAAAAAGCAAAATAAAATAATTAGATCAAATATGTTCAAACCATTAATTGTTCAAGGAGTTGCAGGATCAGGAAAAACAACAGTAGCAATACATAGAATAGCATATTTAATATATACATATGAAGATACCTTTAATCCAGAAGAATTTTTGATAATAGCACCAAATAAATTTTTTCTAGGATATATAAAAGATAGTTTACCAGACTTAGGAGTTGATGATGTAAGACAAGAGACTTTAGAAGAACTAGCATATTCAATAATTAAAGATAAAATAACAATAGAAGATGCAAATAACAATTTAATAAAAATAGTAGAACGTAAAAAAGACTATGAGATGTTAGAAAAAACTACAAAATTTAAGGGAAGTTTTGAGTTTAAAGAAATATTGGATGAATATTTAGAAATACTAGAAGAAAGTATATTAGAAAAACGAGATTTTACTATAGAAGATGTAAAATTAATAAGTTATCAAAATATTCAAACAATATTAAGTCAAAATAAAGATAGATATTCTTTAAAAACAAGAATTGAAAATCTGAAAAATTACCTGAAAAACAAAGTTGAAAACAATAGTGAAGAAATAATAGAAAGAATTATAGAAAAAAGAAGAAAACAAATAAGTCAGATAGATATTAACTTAAATGATGAAGAAAAACAAAAAGAAAAAATTAAAATATTTGAGAAATACGAAATTTATATAAAAGAACTAAGCAATGGAAAATCAAAGAAAATAGTAGATGAATATATTAAAAAAATAAAAATACCAACACCACTACAAAGTTTAAAAGCAATAATTCAAGATAATCAATTAATGAAAAATACAGATGAAGAAGTTAAAGAATATATAAGAAACGAAAATAAGAAAAATAAAGTTGCATATGAAGACATAGCTGCATTACTACACTTACAATATAAAATAATCGGAATAAATAATAATTTAAAATTAAAACATATAGTAATAGATGAAGCACAAGATTTTAGCGAGTTTCTATTTTATAGTTTAAATGAAATAATGAATAAAAATAAATCATTGACGATATTAGGTGACATAGCACAAGGAATATATGAATATAGAGGATGCAATAATTGGGAAAAAATAAATAAAGAAATATTTAATAATGAAGCAAAGATTGAATATTTAAATCAAAGTTATAGAACAACCTTTGAAATAATGGAAGAAGCCAAGAAAATCTTAGAAAATATACAAGAAGAATACAATTTACAATTAGCAGAACCAATAGTAAGACATGGAGAAAAAGTGGAATATATAGAACTAGATGATAATAAAATAGAAAAGATAGCAGAATTAATAAATAAAGAATTAGAAAAAGGAAATAATAACATTGCAATTATATGTAAAAATGAAAAAGAAGTTGAAGAAATATACAACAAACTAAAAAAAGAACAATTAGAAATAAAAACAATAACGAGTAAAAGCCAAGAATATGAAGGCGGAATAACAATAGTGCCATCATATTATTCAAAGGGATTAGAATTTGATTCTGTAATAATATCAGATAAAAACAAGTACAAAGATAATACACTAGATAAAAAATTATTATATGTTGCATACACAAGGGCAATGCATAAATTGTATGTATTATAGAGAAAAAAGCAGTATAAAACGAAGAACAAAACAAAAATAATAAACTTTTTAAAACTTTTTTTAAAAAGTAGTTGACATTGATAAAAAATGGTGCTAGAATACAGGACAGTTGACAAC
>CAQBKK010000077.1 GCA_948760655.1 uncultured Bacilli bacterium
AAATTGCTAGAACTTGAACATATTTCAAAAGAATACAAAAATAAAAAAGCCCTTAAAGATGTTAATTTGATTTTTGAAAATGGAATATATGGACTTTTAGGTCCAAATGGAGCAGGGAAATCAACTCTTATGAATATAATAACGGGTAATTTAAGCCCAACAGAAGGAAATGTAAAATGGAATAAAGAAGATATAAATGAGTTGGGTGCTTCTTATAGAAGCTTACTAGGTTTTGCTCCACAACAGCAAGGAATGTATGATAGTTTTTCTGGCACAAGATTTCTTTCTTATATGGCGACTTTAAAAGGCATACCAAAAAAAGAGTTAAATAATGAAATTAAAAGAGTTTTAAATTATGTTAATATGATAGAAGTTAAAGACCAAAAAATAGGAACATACTCTGGAGGAATGAAACAAAGAATTTTAATAGCACAAGCGATACTTGGAAACCCTAAAATAGTAGTTTTAGATGAACCTACTGCAGGGTTAGATCCAAAAGAAAGAGTGCGAATAAGAGAAAGAATTGCTACATTATCAAAAGAAAAAATAATTTTAGTTTCTACACACGTTGTATCTGATATTGAGTCTGTGGCAAATAAAATAATCCTTATTAGAAAAGGAAAGATTATTGATACGGATTCAGTTAAGGCCCTTTGTGAAAAAAATAATGTTTCTAGTTTAGAAGAAGTATATATGAAATTATTTGGAGATGAATAGATATGGGGAGTTTAATCTATTTTGAATTAAAAAAAATATGGAATAAAAAAAGTTTTATTTTTATAACTTGTTTATTGTTAATTATAAATATATTTTTCCTTTGGTACACAAATTTAGAAAATGAAAAAAAACCATCACTTTCTTCTTATAAAATGTTTCAATCTGAAATATTAAATATGAATGAAAGTGAAAAAGAAGAATATGTAAAAAAATTAAAAAAAGATGTTGATGGTATTTATTTTGTAATAGATATATTAAATATGCAGAAAAATGAAATCGGAAGTTCTTTTGTTGAACAGGAATTGAATGAGAATCCAGGAGTTTTTGAAACCTATTATGAAATATATAAATCAGGAAATTATTTACATTTCACATCATCATTAGAGCAAGAACAAATTTTTATTAATGAAATATATAATGAACAAGTCAAAGTAGCAGGATATGATGATTATTTAGAAGGTATAAAAAAAGACAAAGGTAAATTAGAGGGTATTTCTATATTTAATAATCAAGAGGAAAGTAATTTTTCTACTCGTAATATAAAGAAAAGTGCAAAAGATTATTCAGAGTTAAATTCTAGTAATGTTAAATTTATACCATCAAAAACAATCGTATCGACTATTGAAAATATAGGAACAGACATACTTTTGATTTTAATTACATTTTTATTTATTGGAAATTTAATAACTGAAGAAAAAGAAAAGAAGTTATTTTATGTTACTCGTAGTACAAAGTATGGAGTAGTACATAGTATTTTTGCCAAAATTATAGCCTTGTTTATTCATTGTATCATATTTAGCATTTTGCTTTTTGGGATAAATTATTTGTTTTTTGGAATATTTGGTGGATTTCATGATTTAGGAATAAAATTGCAATCTTTAGCACCATATATGGAAAGCAATTTTAATGGAAGCATATTAGACTATCTTATTATTTCTATACTAACAAAAGGAATCGTTGTATTTGGAATCGGGACTATTATTACAGCCATTTGCATTATCTCTGATAGTATGATACTTCCATATATGTTAGGTATATCATTTTTAGGTATAAGTTGGTTATTTTATAAAATTATACCAGCAGTATCAAATCTTAATATAATAAAGCACTTAAATATATTTGGTATTTTAAAAACAGAAAATTTATATGGCTCATATTTAAACTTTAATTTTTTTGAATATCCAATTTCAAGAATAACTTTTTCTTGGATTATGATAGTAGGGTTACTTATACTGGGAATTTTCTTGTGTGTTAAGTTCTTTTTAAAAGGTAAAAGCTTAGAATTAAAAAGATCTACTAAAAACTTTATATTGAAATTTAAACCCCATACTTCTTTATTTAAACATGAACTTTATAAAATTTTAATAACTAATAAAGGAATTATAATTATTTTGATATTTAGTCTGTTAATCTGTTATAACGAATTACAAAGAAGATATAGTCCATCACTTCAAGAGCAATATTATCAAAATATTATGTTGAAATTAGAGGGAAAACCAACTGAAGAAAAAACAGAACTTATTAAAGCAGAAAAATCAAGATTTGATGAAGCCTTTTCAAAAATATCAGAAATTGATGAACAAATTGCAAGAGGTGAGATAAACGATACAACTGGAGAGGCAATGAAAGTAAAATGGTATAGTATTACGGCTTTTTATCCTACCTTTGAGAAAGTATTAGAACAAGATAAGTATGTAAAAGAAAATGATGGAAATTATATTTATGATACTGGATACTTATATTTATTTGGAGTAATGGATGATGGCATACTTAATGA
>CAQBKK010000078.1 GCA_948760655.1 uncultured Bacilli bacterium
ATCATATTTTGAATGATTTTTCTATTTTTATAATTTAACTAGCACAACGCGTTAATTAACAAAATTAAATATAATAAAGTTATGTAAAAGAAAATATGTTATTATAGTATATAAAAAGAGAGATGATTATAAAATGAAAATATTTAATACATTGACTAAAAAAGTGGAGGAATTTGTACCTAATAATCCAGATGAAGTAAAAATGTATACTTGTGGTCCTACTGTTTATCATTTTGCTCATATAGGAAATTTAAGAACATATATTTTTGAAGATATTTTAGAGAAGTCTTTAAATTATTTAGGGTATTCAGTGAAGAGAGTCATGAATATTACGGATGTAGGACATTTAGCAAGTGACTCGGATTCTGGCGAGGATAAAATGTTAAAGGGTGCTAAAAGAGAGAATAAGTCCGTTTTGGAAATTGCAGAATATTATACTGAGGAATTTAAGAAAGATACGGAAAGTTTGAATATTAAGTGGCCAGAAATTGTGTCTCGAGCAACCGATAATATTCCAGAATATATAAAAATTATTACTAAACTTTTAAATGATGGTTATGCTTACCAAAGTGGCGGAAATGTTTATTTTGATACTTCTAAGTTAGAGGATTATTACCAACTTACAAATCATAAAATTGATGATATGGTGATTGGAGTTAGAGATGGAGTAGAAGAAGATACTTCTAAGAGAAACCAAGCAGATTTTGTTCTTTGGTTTACGAAGTCTAAGTTTGAAGATCAAGCTTTAAAATGGGATTCTCCTTGGGGAGTGGGGTATCCTGGATGGCATATTGAGTGTTCTGGAATTAGTATGAAATACTTAGGAGATGCTTTAGACATTCATTGTGGTGGTGTTGATAATATATTTCCCCATCACACCAATGAGATTGCCCAAAGTGAAGCTTATTTAGGACATAAATGGTGTAATTATTGGGTGCACGGAGAACATTTGAATGATACAAATGGAAAGATGGCTAAGTCTAATGGAGAATTTTTAACAATTTCTTTATTAAAAGAAAAAGGATATGATCCTTTAGCTTATCGTTTTATGTGTTTGAATACCTCTTATCGAAAAGTACTTGTTTTTTCTTATGAGTCTTTGGATAATGCTAGCCAAGCTTATGAAAAGTTAAAAAATAAAATTGGTCATTTAAAAAACGAGGGAGAGATTGAAGAAGAGGATTTTAATAAGTATGACGCTCAATTTAAAGAGGCAATCAGTGATGATTTAAATACTGCTAATGCGATTACTCTTATTTATGATTTACTGAAGAGTAATGTGAGTAGTGCAACTAAACTTTCTTTGCTAGAAAAATGGGATACTGTTTTATCTTTAGATTTAATTAAACAAGAAAATTTAAAAAGTGATATAGATACAAATTATATTGAAGAGCAAATAGAGGCACGAAATGTAGCAAAAAAAGAGAAGAATTATGCGCTTGCGGATGAGATTCGTTCTTCTTTAGAAAGTCAAGGTATTTTTATTAAAGATACTAGAGAGGGAACGATTTACGAAATTCGTTAGAATTTTTACATCGTTTTTTCACATATTCATGCTATAGTAAGATAGGAAGTGGATAATATGGATTTGATTCTTTTCATTTGTATGCTCATTGTTCCAGCGATTGCGCAGGTACTAGTTAGTAGCAGTTATAGTACTTACCGAAATATAGAGAACAAAAAGAGTTTAAGTGGTTTTGAAGTGGCAAGGAAAATTTTAGATAAGAATGGACTTAGTGATGTGTATGTCGTCCAAACGAAAGGAAATTTGACTGACCATTATGACCCAAAAAGAAAAGTGGTACGATTATCTACAGAGGTATATCATGGGAATAGTATAGCATCATTAGCTGTTGCAGCGCACGAGTGTGGTCATGCAATTCAAGATAAAGTAGGATATACTTACATGCGTATTAGATGTTTTATTTTTCCAGCAGTGCATTTTGCAACAACATTTTCTTATCTTGTTCTTTTGTTAGGATTATTTATGGAATCTATGGAACTTGTTTGGTTAGGGATTTGTTTTGTGGGAACAGGACTTGTATTTCAAATTGTTACGTTACCTGTTGAGATTGACGCGAGTAAAAGAGCAAAACAAGAGATAGAGGATTTAAATTTAGCAGATGAGGAGGAACAAAGTGGTGTAGCTAAAATGCTTTCTGCTGCTGCTAGTACTTATTTGGCTGGGGTTCTTTCTAGTGCTCTTGAATTAGTAAGGTTAATATTGTTATTTGGAAATCGAGAGGATTAAGCTCTCTTTTTTTTATGAATTTTTCTTTAAAAAAAAGGAAAACACCAATTTACTTTGTAGATATAGAGTAGGAGGTAAACGGATGGAAGAAAAAACAACTATAGAAAAATTTTATACATGTCGTTGGGATAAACCTTTTAAAGAAATTTTCTTAAAAGAAGACAATAGAGATTTACTCACTAA
>CAQBKK010000079.1 GCA_948760655.1 uncultured Bacilli bacterium
CACGAAGTCTTTTTTCTTGTTCTGGTAAACTAAAACCTTCTCTTGCTTGATCTTCTGTACTTACTCTTACGGAACACATATACCGTATTATTTTAAAACACTTGATATCATCAATTTTGATTACAAAATAAATACTAATATCACTATTGGTACACAAATAAAACAAGAAAAAGTCCATATTGATAAATTAGATATAAATTTATCATTAGGGCTTTAAAATAGCATAGTTCAAATTAAAATAAATAATTGTTGAATAGAAAAAGAAATTAGAATTTAATTAACTAATTTCTTTATTTTTTTTCAAACATTGTTCTTGAAGATATTTTCTTTTGATATGATCTTACTGGAACACCATCAATTTTTGCTCCCTCTGGAATACCAATTTCTTTTCCAGTTTTATATTTGACAAAATCTTCTATATTTTCATCAACTAAACTAATCAATTCAAAGGGAACACCAATTTGTTTTGCTATCAATTTTCTTGTAGTATCACTTAATTGGTAACCATTCATTTGTGTTCTTGGCTTACCAAATACAATTAGTTCATCTATTTCGGCATCATCAAAATAACTTCCATTCATAAAGTTTTGTATGTCTTCCTCTTTATTAACAAAAGACCATTGTAATGATAAAGTTCTTTCATCATCATCTTTTGTTGTGTAAAACACAGTTGGTTCACCATATTCTTCACTTAACACTTCATAAAAATTACTTAAAGCTGCCAATTTTTCACCTACTGAATTATTACGTGAGCAAAATGAACCAATTCCAATTCTCAAAAATCCTTCTTTACAAAATTTATAATAAAATGATAGTCCATCTCCATATGGATGATAATATTTACTCTCAAAGTCAGAAAAATACGATCCACTAATTACCTCTTGATGTATGCTTCCGTAAAAATCAATTTTACTCCCCATTTTGTTCTTTAAATATCTTGCTAGTTCAAGACAATCATCAGCCTTTGAATATATTTCACTCATTTTAAAACCTCCCTTGTGCTAAATATTATAACATAAAGAGAGGAGGTTTTGTATCTTTATGTTATAAAAAAGGTGTAAAAAAAGTAAATATATCAGTAGAAAGTTAAAAAGTTATACAAATATCTAGGTTAATAAATGCCTATAAAATCAAACTAAATCAAAATTTAAAGCAATATTTTTATCAACAAAATATCAGACATTTTATCCTTATTGACTATAAAAATCTGCGTGATACAATATAGTAGAATATGAAATAATTGTATCTAATGGTGCTACTTTTATTGTAAGTAGTGCTTTTTTCATATTCAAATATCTACATCTTCATCAGTAATTTTCTTCAAAACTATGGCCGTACTTATGGCTATAAAATATTCAAAACTTCTAAAAATTATGGCCGAAATTTTAGAAAAATTACATTGAAAAAGTGTGTACGATTGTTAAACACATTTTAGAAAGTCTTTATTTATAAGGGCTTCTAAAAAAGACAAAGTTAACAACTGTATAACAAACATTAAGAATGTAAACACTGGTGTTTTCTTTAATGCCTTATAAAATAAGGGAAAACTAGCCACTGGCTAGTTCTTTGTAAACAGGTTTATCCTGCTGTTATTTTGTTTTGATTATTTTAGAAAAAACGAAATTTCTATGGCCATAACTTCGGCCATTATTTCTCATATTTTTGTAATTTTGATAGCTATTGTTTTAGTTATCTTTTTTTGTTTGTAGGGCTGTATAAGATGAACAAGTGCGTTATAATTTCTTTAAGATATTTTAAAGAAAGTTGGTGCGTAACTATGATATGAATTGTTTAAGAATTTAAAGGGGGTAATAATTAAATGGAAAGAAGTGATAAAAGATTAGAACATCTAAAAACTTATATAGCAGAAATCGCTATGTTAGAATTCATCAAAGATAATAACTTAATTGATAATAACGAATATAAGAAAATCAAAAATAAAATTGAAAACGAATATGCAAAATACAACAGATTAAACAATTCAGAATATAGTTTTGCATAAATAAAATATTTGAGATATGCTATTATTCAACAATTATGGAAAGGAATAAATGAATAATAAAGTTGAAGTAATAGCACCAACTTCTAAAACAATGTGCTTAAAAGGAATTAAAGAAACAAAACTAGTCAAGGCTTGTGCTTATTGTAGAGTTTCTACAGATAATGAAGATCAGAAAACAAGTTATGATTCACAACGAATCCATTATAAAAATATGATTGAAGAAAATCCTGACTGGGAATTTGTAGGAATTTATGCTGATGAAGGTATAACTGGTACACAAACAAAAAAACGAGAACAATTTAATC
>CAQBKK010000080.1 GCA_948760655.1 uncultured Bacilli bacterium
ACACAAGAAAGATGATGTACGGAATTACTGAGTGATTCCGATTAAAACCCCGTTGATTGCGGCGGGTTGTAGTTTATCATATAAAAGATTATACGAAGACAAAAAGTTAAATTTCTGTTAGTTTGAAATTTTTGTTTGTTGTGAAGGTATTGTAATTTATAAAAACTAGTGTATAATAAATAATGTAAGTGTTACCGAGATTGATAACGCCTTACTGTTTTTCAGACGCTATGCCCAATTTTGTTCAAAAATTTCTGTGGGCTAGCGTCTTTTGTCAATTAATTTTGAGTGATTTGACATAAATTGATAAAACTTGCTTTAGAATGTAAAATTCTTTGAAAATAAGAAGAAATTAAGTTAAGAGATAAAAGACAGAAAAGAAACAAACTCCCAACTCAAAAAAGATTTCTTAGGGAGGAATGCTATATTAAGTAAAGAAAATTTTGGAGGTCGAAGTTGCTTATATGCAATAGGCACTATTTCAATTGAAACCTAATTTCATTGTATCAAATGAGAAATTAGTTATAGACTATTGGTTGGGTAGTAAATGGGCAAAAGATTGTTGAAAATGGCAGGAGCACATTATGAAAATGGATTTGAAGTCTGTCGGGGAAAGTGTTAAGAAATAGTCTAAATTTGTATAAGAACTTGATTTTTATTTTGGAGAAACGTATACTTTAGTAAGAGAGTGATGTCATTTATGATGAAAAAATCAATTGTTGCTGTTTTATTATTGTTTATCTTTTTGCCTATTGTTCTTTTAGGTGGATGGATTTTTAAAGTAGCTTTTTTACTTGTGGGTGTTTTAGGATTAAAAGAAATTATTGATTTACAAAAGCATCATAAAAAAATCCCTTTGTTTATTGTTTTTCTTAGTTTTCTTTTGTTTGTTTTGTACGTTTTAAATATAGAAAATCGTTATTATTCTTATGGAATATCTGAACAAAAAAATGCTCTTTTGGTACTTTTCTTGTTTCTTCCGTGTTTGTTTTATGGAAAAGAGAGTTATACAACTCATGAGGCGATGTATTTATCGGGAAGTATTTTGTTTTTAGGAACCTCGTTTTCTAGTATTTTGTTTATTCGAGAATATGATATATGGCTTTTTTGGTATTTAGTGTTGGTTCCAATTGTTACAGATATTATCGCTATGCAGATAGGAAGATTATTTGGAAAGCATAAATGTGCCCCTTTAATCAGTCCTAATAAAACTTGGGAAGGGGCGATTGCAGGAACCATTGTTTCTGTTGTTGTATCTAGTTTGTTTTATTCCCGTTTTGTTCAAGAAATACCTATTGTTTTGTTAGTTTGTATTACATTTTTATTATCTGTTATTGGACAATTTGGCGATTTGATTTTTAGTAAAATAAAAAGGGAGAATGAAATAAAAGATTTTAGTCAGATTATTCCAGGACATGGAGGAATTCTTGACCGAATAGATAGTATTCTTTTTGTTGTTTTGGCGTATGTTTTATTATTTGGTGTATTGTAAGGAGGAATTATTATGTGGTTTGTAACAATATTATTATTAATTTTTATTTTAGGAGTAATTATTTTAGTACATGAGTTTGGACATTTTATTTGGGCGAAAAAGTTTGGTGTTCACATCTATGAATTTTCATTAGGTATGGGACCAGTTGTATTTACTAAAAAAGGGAAAGATGGAATTCATTATAATGTTCGAGCATTTCCTATTGGTGGATTTGTTTCTATGGCTGGAGAAGTGTATGAAGATGATGAGAAAATTCCAAAAGAAAAGTTTATGTGTAATAAGCCATGGTTACAAAGGTTGATAGTCATAGTGGCAGGAGTAGTCAATAATTTTATTTTAGCGGTGGTGTTATTGTTCTTTATTGCTCTTATTTGGGGATCTACAACGACGAAACCAATTGTAGGGGAGATTGTAGATAATTCTGCTATAGCCCAAACGGGTATTGAAGTAGGAGATCAAATTATAGCAATTAATGGAGTGAAAGCTAATTCGTGGGATAAATTACAAATTGCTTTGTATCGTAAAAATAAGAATGAAGCTTATGAATTTGTAGTTAAGAAAAGTGATGGAAGTACAAAAACTTATCAAGTTGTTCCTGAAAAAGTAAAAAATGAAGATGGAACAGAAGTGAATAAATTTGGATTTGGAATTGATCAAACAAGACATTATGGAATTGTTTCTAGTATTACTTATGCTTTCCAAAAATTTGGTAGTATTATTTCTTCTATGGCTCTTAC
>CAQBKK010000081.1 GCA_948760655.1 uncultured Bacilli bacterium
ATTTGCAAGTGGGATATAATGAAATTTTTCAGTTAGGACAAGCAGCTTATGCAGGAGGCGCTTATATGCCATCTGAAAAAAGGAAAAAAATAGTAGATACCTCAATAAACTCTATTGATAATGTTGGTCGTACAATTAAATCAATTGATTATGAGGTAGAACCAACAGTAAGTACAACAAAGGGAGAAGAGTTATCCAATATTGTTGCCTATTTGTCCACTTTAGCGCAAAGTCAAAATATTTCAATTCGAAAATTATGGTTAGATAAAATTCTAGCTTTTATTCTTTTAGATCATTTAAAACAAAAATATAAAAAAGAAGAGGAGCCATTTATATTAAATCCAATAGTAGGAGAATACGATCTTCCTACAAAACAAATGTAGATGCCTCTTACTGTTGCACTTAGTAAAGAAGGAAATGCTTGTATTTATGGTTTTTCTGGAAGTGGGAAAGAAAACTTTTTGACAACATTTATTTATTCTTTGATGCAAGAAAAAACAAGTAGGGAAGTAAATATTTATATTTTGGACTTTGGTTCTGAGGCTTTACGTAGTTTTAAGGATGCAAAGATTGTAGGAGATTATGTAACTTCTATTGATGATGAAAAAGTGGCTAACTTATAGGGACTTTCCATAAATAAAAGTCACAAACGAAATTACAAAATTTGACAAAACAAAAACAACTTCGTAAACTGTTGTTAGAAATTAAAAATACAGTAGGAAGTTGTTAATATGATTACACCAATAGATAAACATCAAAATCAAATAAAAATGATAAAAAGTGAAAAAAATAAGTTAGCAAAGATGAATCAAATAGGAGCTTTGATTTTAGATTTAGGTCCAAGAAGTATAAATGTTGTGGCTAAAGCTTGTAATTGTTGCTGGAGATATGCAAAAAAATGCTGTAGTGTTGTATCAAATGGAATGGAAATAAATCATAAATTAGAAACTAGAGGAAGAAAAGCAATTTCCGAAAAATATCCAATTTTAGAAGAAGATATATCTAAAATAGTAGAAAATCATTGTTCAACAGATCCAAGGTTTAAGCATGAAAGACAGTATGTGAAACTTACTATACAAGAGATTATTTCAAAACTCATGGAAACAGGGAAATACACAGAAAATAGTTTTAAGAAAAGTGCTATAGCAAACTTGTTAAATCAAATGGGATATAATTTAAAGAAAGTAAAGAAAACAAAACCACTCAAAAAAATGGATGAAACAGATTTAATATTTGAAAATGTACATAATAAAAAAGAACAAACAATGAAAGATTCAAATGCAGCTCTAATATCAATAGATACAAAAGATAAAGTATTACTTGGTCCGTTTTCAAGAGGTGGTAAAAATAGAGTTCAAGTAGAAGCAGTAGACCATGAACTAACAAATGATTGTTTAATCCCTTTTGGTCTATTAGACTTAAAGAAAAACACACCATATTTTTTCAATTTTATGAGTAAACCTACTTCATTAGATTTAGTAGATTGTATAGAAGAATTTTGGGTAGAAAACTATAAGGATACTGATGTAAATAAACTAGCTACATTATTAGACAATGGGCCAGATAATAGTGGAGTTAGAACAATATTTTTAAAAGGACTAGTTGAACTATCAAAAAAATGTAACATTACAATAGAACTAATTTATTATCCCCCTTACCATAGTAAATACAACCCAGTAGAAAGATTATGGGCAAGACTTGAAAATATATGGAATGGATTTTTACTAGAAAACGTAGATATTTGTTTAAGTTTTATGAAAAATTTAACTTGGAAAAACATCAAGTCTGTAACCAGATTAAAAGAAGTTAAATACGAAAAAGGACTAGCTGTGAAAAAACTAGAAATGATGGAATTGGAAAGTAAACATATTTCTCGTTTCGAAGGTATTAAAAAATGGGGCATTTTAATTACTCCATAATTGTGACTTTTATTTATGGAAAGTCCCTATATATTTTTCTATTGTTAGAAGCACATTCTCATATATTTAATATGTTACTATGCTAACGCTCCTTTTTCCCAGCTTTAAAACATAAAAAATAATTTTTACAAAAGAATTGCTTTTTTATGATTACCTGTTATAACTTGTATAGTTACTATGATACTTTACCTTTAATTTATTGTTTTGTTTAGAAAGATTGTATACTAAAAGGCATCTTGAAAAATCACTACACTGCTTATATTTATGCTTATTGATAAACTCTTTTAATCCCTTATGATTGTC
>CAQBKK010000082.1 GCA_948760655.1 uncultured Bacilli bacterium
TCCCATATAAAGGCCATTGCCGTTTTTGGGCGAATTATTTTTTTTATTAAAAGAACTTATTCTATCTTTTATACTCTTTTTCCCTTGATTATTATTTGATTGTCCTTGTTCATCTGATACACTATTTTTCCTGCCTTCATTTAACATATGACCACTCCTTATATAAATAAAAGGGACAATTATATTAACCGTCCCTTGAATTTGTTGTAACTAATGGTTGTAAAGTTAGAATTGTCTCTAACTTATTTCTCCTTAATTTTTTTATCGATATCTTTCTCAGCATTCTTTTTAGCTTTATCTTTCTCTTTTTTAGACATCTTACTATCATCTATTCTTTCTAATTCCCATCCTTTTACACCATCTATTAATTTTTTGTTTCCTGTTTCTTTAGCGAAACTTATCGCATTGTCTAATTTTCCATCTTTTACATATGCTTCTGTAACTGCATATTGTCTGTCTTCTACATCGTCTACTTTTACTTTATCTGATAGCTCTAGTATTTTTTTATAATCTTTATTTAAGACTGCCTTTTCAAATTCTATAGCAGGTGTTTTGGATGTTATTTTAGGTATTTCTGAATCTACCTTTTCTTTATTTTTAAGATATCTAACTAATATTTCTCCTGCTCTATCGCTTTTATCTCTTTCTAAAGCTTTATTATAATCACCTGTGTACATGTATGAGAAAAATATAGGAAGCTGATATTCTTTAGGTATATCTTTACTTTTAGATTGCTCGAAATATTTATCGTAATATTCAGATGCCTTGGTATAATCTTGTACAGAACTATACTTTAAACCATCAACTACGTTTTTATTTATCTCGACATTCCCTTTTTTTACTGCATGACTTTTCAATTTGTTTTGTTCAGACTTTACTTTGTTATTACTACTCATTAAATTGATAGCTAAAATGATACATGCAACAGACAATACCCCAATTATTAACAAGGGTATTAATCTCCTTTTATTTAATTGTCTGACATTTTTTTTAGGTTTATCCTCTTTCTGATTATTTATACGCTTTCTACGTTCTTTTTTCTCCTTCTCTTTTTTATCTTTTCTATCCTTTCTTTTTTGCTCTTTTAATTTACTTTTATCACTATTCGGAGTTTTTTTGTCCTCTTCGGTTGATTCTGGAATTTTTTCTATAGAACTATTTGTTACTTCTTCTTCCTTAACCTCTTCTGAATCTTCAGTTACACCGTTAAAGTTAATAAGATTTTTGGGTTTTGGATAATCATCAGGTGATATAGACCTAAATGAAAAAATTTGTCCTCTTAACTCTTCTCTTTCTGATTGTTGAAATGATTGTAATATCATTTCTAACATACCTTTCAAATCACCTTTACCAACTATGTTATTAAATACTTTTATTATTTCATCATTAGTTAATTTTAAGATTTCTGATATAGATACATCACCATAATTACTACTAGATATTTCTGTACTATCTGTTATTGAATAAATTACCAATTTCAACACTTCGGACAACCACTCGTTATCAACTAAATCTATATTTTTGTCATATCTAAAAAATGACTTTAGAGTTACTGTAAAACTACCATCTTTTTCTAATTCTTTTTTTATCAAAAAATTTAATGGGTTTATTGGTGTGTCGTATACTTTACCTTCCTGTACTTGATAATAATAAGAAAGTATAGAAGTCATGAGTTTGGTCTTTAATTCATTTATCTCTTCAATATCTGTATATTTTTGCATGTCATTTCTAAATTCATCTATGGTCATTAAATCATCATGCTTTTGTGCAAACACATTTGTTTGTTCGCTAATAACATCAGAATATAATGCTAATAAGTTTAAACGTCCTTCAAAAACTTTTGTTTTATTTATATTTCTAAAATCCGTTGTTAACATTAATGTTTGTAATTTATCTTCACTTAACTGAATGTCAATATTATCGTAATTTAATCTACTTAATTCAGTGTTCATAGGCTTTTTCCTTTCTTAATGTTTATTTTATTTATATGTTAATCATATCATTTTTACAGTTACATTAGAATCTTTTTTTACATCTTTTTTTCTAGTGTCACTAAGGATTAAGAAAAGAGAGTCATATTAAATGAC
This sequence comes from uncultured Bacilli bacterium, assembly GCA_948760655.1. The sequence goes on from CAQBKK010000082.1 coordinate 2,088, forward strand.
TCTCTTTGTTAATCTCAATATTTTTAATGTTTTTATACAGTTGTTTCTTTTGTATTCTCTTCAGCTTGATTATCTGTTGCTTGTTCTGTATTCTCTTCAGCT
>CAQBKK010000083.1 GCA_948760655.1 uncultured Bacilli bacterium
TTTCTTCTTTTTCAGCTTGAGCCATTTGAGCTTCATATTCACGGCGGGCTTTTTCCTCTTCCCTCATTTGTTCTTTGATAAGTTTTTGTTCTTCCTGTTCTTCTTTCTTTTTGAGCCTGAATTGGAACTGCAATTTGCATTCTTCTAATTTTAATTGAATATACGTAGTACTAAAGCCAAAACGCATATCAAAAAATAACTTTTCAAGTTCGGAAGCAAGTGAAGTAATACGGTTTAATGTTCTTTCAAAATTAGAAGGATTTACTTTTTCAATTAGAAAATCACATTCAATATTAAATGTCCGAATAACAAGCTTTTCCTGTAATTGAATAATTTTTTCCAGTAAACTGTTTTCTATCAATGAGTTTTTTAAATTATTTGTGGAATAGCTGATAACAATATCATCTTTTATCATTGTTTTTTGCTTGTCACGAACAGCTTTTATTTCAATGGCAAAACGTTCAGAAGTTTCATACAGGTAATCTGGTGTATCATAAAAGCCATATCCAATATAATCATCCAATCGTGAATACAAATCAATTTTTGCTTCTAATTCATGTAGCTGGGCAAGTTTTTGGTCTTTATCTTTGGCATAGATTTTTATTTCGTCTGCAATAGCTTTTAATTCCTGCAATTCTTTTGTTTCATTATTGAGCTGTGAATATTCACTTTTCAGATTTGCTAATTGTTTTTGCGTTGCTGATATTTCTTCAATATTTTTTTCTTTTTCCTGAACAAGTTGTTTTAAACTTTCAATCAATTTTTCTTTTGTTTGTTCAAGCACTTTATTGTCAGTAAGAAGATTTTCATTTTGAGCAGTTAATACTTGCTTTTCTGAAAGTTTTTTATTCCTGATAAATTTGGAAATCAATAAAATGCAGCACGCAATTAAAATGCCTAAAAGAATACCTGGTAAATAATTATCCATACTATCACCTACTTATATATTGATTTTAATATGTTATCAACGAGCTTTTTACGATTGTTTTCACGCTTGGTTAATTCAGCTGTGCCTTTTTCTAAAAAGTTTGAAAATTTCTTTTTAGTTTCTTTTGATTTTAAATCAATTCTATTTAATCCAGTTAGTTGGACAGCAGCTGTTTGCAATGTCTCATGTTGTATAGAATTTCCTCTTTTTTCGGTATGATGTTCTGCTTGAGCGTCCTCATTTGTTTTAACAGTGGTAAATTGCTGTAAAAGTGTATCTCGTTCTTTTTGGGCATTTTGGTGCATAAGTTCTATTTTCTTTTTCAACATACTTTTTTGAATACTGTTTATAGAAAGTAATACAACCAACACACAAAGAAGTATAATAATATTTCCACCTAAAATATTTTTTGCTTGTTCTGATGAAGTTAAATTTTCATCATTATCTGTAACAGTAATGGTAACTTCGCCGGTTTGAGCGTTTTCGGTTACTTGCACCTGTGAATTTTGTTTATTTGCTTTTAGCGTGGGGTCATTTTCAGCCACCCAGCCAAATAAAAGAAAGAAGATAACACTTATTAAAAAATAACGAAAAAAAACTGTTATTCTTTTGACTTGTTGAGGGCGAAGTTTTTCGGGAAGAAAAGAAGCAAACTTTACAGGAAAAAGAAGGCTTAAACATGCCATGATAAAGGTAAGAATAAAGAGAAGAGCCAAAATAGAACCCAATGCTGCCATGTCTGCTCCTTAACTTATAAATTTTCTTGTAGTTACCATAAAAAATTTTCATTCTCAAGTAGCGTGAAAAAAAATTTTAATTTTTCTTGACTTTATTTATATATTTATATAAATAAATAAAAAAAAGGAGGTGCAATGGTTCTAAATAAAGAAAAATATGAAAAGTCGCTTATGATAAAAATGTCAGAACAAGAACATAGACAAATAAAATTATTAGCGACTAATCAAGGAAAAACAATCAAAGATTTTTTGTTTAGTTTACTTGATGAAAAATATCCTGATTGGAGAAACGACAACAATTAAAAAGCGGAGCTAGCAAGAAGTACCAGTTCTTGTTAACTCCTAAACAAAAAGTACGTTGGAGGTACTCTTATGTTTAAAGAAAATTTAACACAACTCATTTCAATTAACAAGCAAAATTTTAACGACCCCAAAATTGGTGCCGTTGCCCAAAAC
>CAQBKK010000084.1 GCA_948760655.1 uncultured Bacilli bacterium
TCTATAAATAAGTTTTTCCACTCCTATAAATGGTGTTTCTTTGCAAATTGTTTACTTTAAAATAGTTATCCACTCCTATAAATGGTGTTTTTAGCTCCCATAAATGGTGTTCCTTTAATTCCCATAAATAGTGTTCCTTACTCCTATAAATAGTGTTTCTTTTCCTATAAATAGTGTTTCTTTTCCTATAAATAGTGTTTCTTTTCCTATAAATGGTGTTCCTTATGTTGTCAAAAGCTTGATATAGTAAGCATTCCAGACCGGCTAAAGGTATTTAAAAGTATTTAAAAGTATTTAAAGGATATTAAAGGTAATATATATTAAAGGTATTAAAGGTATAGCATACAACCAAGTAATGAAAAACCTTTACCATTAGAGTTACTCCCATAAATGGTGTTCCTTTAAAATTTACACAAAAAAACAACCAACCTAGAAGATTGATTGTCTAAAAATCTCTAACTTAAATTATCAATTATATCTCTCAACAACTCACTTGCCGATCTGTAACCTCGTTCTTCAGCAATCCGTTGAAATTTATCTCGTCTCTCACTATCTATGTAATAAGTAGCAAGTTTACTATTACTTTTTTTTCTTCTATTTTTTGAAAGATTAGATAAATCATTAAGTGCATGTAAACGATCTGCTTTATCTAATTTTTTACTTTGAGCTAGAGCAGTAGAAATATCTGGATTATCAGAAAAACCAAAATTTTCATTCTTCGTTTTTGTTTCTTTTTCAAAAGCCATTATTTTACCTTTCTAAATTATGCGTATTTTTTTAATGTTTCAAATATATTATTAACTTCTTCAAATTTAGCTTTAGATTGATTTTTAAAATATTTTCTTTTAGACATAAAATCCATATCGTTCTGTTGATCTTGGGTTAAATCCTTCTTTAAAGTTCTGGCTATTTTTTCCATTTCACAAAGAGGCATTGAAAATGAAGCTGTTACCGTAAAAAGTATCCACTCCGGTATTTTGCAAATCCAAAGATTATCATCCAAATTATTTTTTTTAGCAGATTCCATTTCTGATTCAATCATATGAGTAAATGCTTTGCTAACGCCATCTACTTTTCGGATTGCATTACCAATAAAGTAAGTTTTGGCTTTGATAAGAGATTCTCCTGTTTGAATATTGACTACTTCTTGCTTTAGAGAGCTTAATCTATCTTTAAATTCTTTGAGAGAATCAAAAGAGTATTTTTCAGGTTTAACCGGTGCAAAAATTGCATCAGATACTACTACGGCATTACTAGTAGCTATTCCTAAATCTGGATGACAGTCAATAATCATGTAGTCATATTTAGCAACTACATCATCATAATGCCGTTGAAGCCATTGATACAGAATAACGTATTTATTCGAATAGGTAACTAATTGGCTCTGAATTTTGTCCAGTCTAGAAGTTCCGGAAATAATATCGATATTTTTTTTAACATGCCATATTTTGGGTTCAACTTTTTCAAAATTGTAGATATTAAAAATTGCTTCTACACTATGCTTCTGATCTTCAGTTATCCCTTTGTAATTTCTACTTAAGCTACTCTGTTGATCAAGATCCATAAAAAGAACCTTATTACCGTGAAAAGCTAGATACTCACCGAAATTGTAAGAAAGAGTAGTTTTACCTATCCCTCCCTTAATATTTGCGAAAGTTACTATTTCCATAATTTTTATCCTTTCAACTATTTATAGGTCTAATTAGATGATACTACTTATAAATATAAATATAAATATATTTATACTAAAATTTGTTGATTTATTCATATTTTAATCCTACATATAAATATATTTATATGTAACGAGTCGGAATACCACAAGTCATTGGGTCTATCTCCATTTTTAAACAATAACCCCAAATTAAACCGACAGCATACAAATCAGCAGCTTTCTCTTGTTTTTTAGCTAATTTTGTTTTTGCAGTTGTATGTTGGTCTCCATGAATGACATGACCAATTTCATGAGCAAATGCAAAAGGCAATTTTAATGGATAGCACCAATTTATGTTCATAAAAATCACGTGGTCTTTTGAG
>CAQBKK010000085.1 GCA_948760655.1 uncultured Bacilli bacterium
CATATCCTGTTGCTCCTTTAAGCATTTGGTTCGCTGTTACTGTCCCTCCTGTTTTATATTTATCTGCTTCTCTTAACAATCCATCTAATGTGTCCGTTAGTACTTCTGTGTTTCCTTGGTTGTCGTATGTGACTCCATCACTTGTTATTGCTTTTACATTTCCTATACCTACTACTATACTTATTAGTAGGACAATTATTTTTTTCATTTTTCTTGAACTTCCTTACTCTATTCTATTTTTTTAATTATACCCCCCCCCGGACGCAAAAGTCAATTCTTTCTTGTTTTTTATGAAAAAAGTAAGTGTTTTTTAACACTTACTGTTCTTTTTCCATTTTTAAATAATTAGCATCTTTACTAAGTCCAGGCATTGTTAAGATATTGCCAAAATATACGGTAATAAATCCAGCTCCTGCAAAATACTTTATTTTTTTTACGGTCATTGTAAATTCTTTTGGGTATCCTATTATTTTAGCATTATCTGTAATAGAGTATTGAGTCTTTGCAATACATATAGGAACCTCTAGATGAGAGTAAGTACGAAGGGGTTCTATTGCTTCTGGTAAAAATAGTACTTCTTTTGCTCCATAGTTTTCTTTACAAAATTTCTCAATTTTTGTTTGTAAATCTTCTTCTAATGCATAAGAATAGTAAGCACGCTTTTGACTATTTTCACTCAGTTGTAAAACTGCTTTGGCAACTTCTAAAACGCCTTTACTTCCTTCTAAATACCCTGTACTTATACTAAAAACGAGGCCTTTTTCTTCTACAAATTCTTTAATGTATTCTATTTCTTCTTCGGTATCTTCTTTATGTTTATTTAATACTACTAGTAAATTATTTGTATATTTACACATTGTTTCTATATGATATTGTAAATTACAAATTCCATTCTTTAAACTTCCCTCTCCATTGTATTTTAAGCTTTGCACGGTTGTGTTTATTACAACAACATGAGGCTTTAAAGTAGGATGATAACGAGAAACAATATCAAAGTATTTTAAAGCTCCCATGTCACTTCCAAAACCCGCCTCCACAATGGTGTAATCAAAATGAGCTAAAGCATACTTTGTTGAGACAACACTATTTGTTCCATGAGCAATGTTAGCAAATGGTCCTCCATGTATAAGGGCTAAATTCTTTTCTTTTGTTAAAACAACATTTGGTTTTATTGCATCTTTTAAAAGTAAAAATAAAGCATTTACGCATTCAAGATTTTTTGCAAACACTGGTGTATTTTGATAAGTATAAGCAACAAGAATATTTCCTATTCTATTTTTTAAATCTTTCTTATCTTTTGCTAAACAAAGAAGAGCCATAAATTCTGATGCAGTACTAATATTAAAATGAGTTTTATGACCATTGATGCTAACTTCTCTTAAACTTCTGTCATTTAAATCTAGACAGCGTTCGTGTACAATTCTTTCAGGATTTATTCCTAAACTGTTCCCTTGAAAAATATGATTGTCAATAATAGAGGATAATAAATTATTGGCAGTTGTAATCGCATGGATGTCTCCCGTAAAATGAAGATTAATATCCATTTCTGGAACTACACTTGCTTGTCCTCCTCCAGTGGCTCCTCCTTTCATTCCAAAAACTGGCCCTAAAGAGGGTTCTCGTAAGGCAACAACACATTTTTCACCTAAAGCATTGAATGCATCATTTAATCCTATGGCAAGAGTTGTTTTTCCTTCTCCATATTTTGTAGGAGATGTAGAGGTTACTAAAATTAACTTTCCAAGCTGGTTGTTCTCTTTAAGATTTTCTATTTTTGCTATAGCTTCTCCATAAAAAGTAAAATCATTTGTATCAAATCCATTCTTTTTTAAAACTTCTCTTAACATAGTTTTCGTTCTCCTTTTTTCTAATTAAAATGGCATTTTCATATTTCCAGAGCTTACCATTTTCATCATTTTTTTCATTTCTTCAAATTGCTTTAACAGACGATTTACTTCCTCAACACTACG
>CAQBKK010000086.1 GCA_948760655.1 uncultured Bacilli bacterium
TTACCTACTTTTAAAATAGCAAGTGCTATTATTCATTATGATGAAACAAGTCCACATCTTCATATTGTTGGTGTTCCCATTAAAATTGGTGGTAAAAATGGTATGAAAAAACAAGTTGGAAAAAGTGATGTGTTTACCAAAGAATCACTTCGTAAACTCCAAGATAAAATGAGAATGCTTTGTATTGAATCTTTCAATAAAGAATACAATCTTACTAACTCATTAAAGGGTAAGAAAAAAGGCAGAAATCGTGATTATCATATAACCGAAATGGATGATTATATGGAAATGAAAGAGCATCTAAAAAAAAATCAAGAAAGACTAGAAATAACCAATAAAAAATCATTAGAACTTGATAATCATACTAAAGAAATAAAAGAGATTATAACTGATTTAAAAACAACTTTAACTTCAAAAGAAAAATATATATTGAAACAAGAAGATAAAGACAAATTAGTATCTTATATTGATTCAGTTAGTAAAACAAATGAAGAATATAAGAAAATTCAAACACTTTCTTTTACTCTTAATAATGTAGATACTGAAATTAAGGAGAATCACGAAAAAATCAAAACACTTACTGAAAATAATGAGGCACTTACCTTAAGAGTAGAAAATCTTACTAAAAATATCAAAAATAAAGATGAAGAAATCGAGGAATTAAAAGAAGCAAATAATTCTTTAAAATCTACTTTAAAGCACTTTAAAAATATGGTTTATAATATGGTGCAATTTCTAATGTATAGAATATTTAGAAATAAAGACAAAGACAAGTATATGAGTTTTGCTAAAGAATTATATGAACATGGTGCTTTAGATGATGAAAGTATCACTAAAATTCAAGATAATTACAAAAATATAGACAAAGAAAAAGATGATTTTGAGATAGAACTCTAATCATCTTTATTTTGGATTTAGTTATTATTTTCTTGTTTTTTAAGCATTTTACAAAAAGGTATTTCATTGCTATCTTTAGTTTTTTTAAGTACAACACCTGCATAATGTTTTGCTAAATCCATATAAGAATCTAATCCAACATAGTCTATATCTCGAAAAGAAGGAAAATACATTTCTTTAAAAGATCGACCTAGGATTATTTCATTATCACTTGCTTTATCAAAAGAAAAATTAAACCTTTCAACAACATCATTAATAGTTTCTTCAGATTCAGATAATTTTATATATTCTTTACAAAATCTTTCTCTAAGAGTAGAAACAGATTTGAAACTACTATCTGTTTTATCTAAAACTGCTATTGTTGAAATAAGTAAATTATAAAAATCTAAACTATTACGATCTCCTGTTAAGACATAACTTGGTTCATATTTTGTTGATAATTTATTTACTCCACAAGATTTATACCAAACGCTTGCAAAGGATACTGTTGTATAAATAACTGAATCTTTTACGCCATTGCTAGCAAGACGGATATCAGGAATTTGTTGACCAATTATTTTGGACATCTCATCATTAAGTCTTTCATGACCTCTTATATCAGTATCTTGACTAAAGGTATCTGAATGGTTTTTAGGAATATAACTATCTACATCTTCAGATATACATTTTACTAATTCTAAATATACTTTTCTCCAATCCATTTCGGTATAACTATAGAAAATCTCTGCAAATTCAACTTCACTTTTATCTCTAGCTCCACTAATTGCTATTTCTCTCACTCTATATCTTATTGAATTAATCCACCAATAAGCAGTAGCCTCGATTGGAGATAATTCTATTTCTTCTTTTTTTGCCATATACAAAACCTCCTTTTTGTTTGTAACACCTATTATACTACAATGTTTCAAATTTTTTAACACATTTAGGTGAATTTGTGATAAAATATTACTAATGATTGATTCTAATATCAATTTTCATTGGTAAAGTTGTAGATAACTTCCCCAACGGCACCAGTGACGAATCTGTTCGAACTATTCGAA
>CAQBKK010000087.1 GCA_948760655.1 uncultured Bacilli bacterium
GCCGTATCTCAGTCCCAATGTGGCCGTTCAACCTCTCAGTCCGGCTACTGATCGTTGCCTTGGTGTGCCATTACCACACCAACTAGCTAATCAGACGCAAGCTCATCTATCAGCGGATTGCTCCTTTCCCACTAGAACCATGTGATTCTTATGGCATATGCGGTATTAGCAATGATTTCTCACTGTTATTCCCCTCTAATAGGTAGATTGCTTACGCGTTACTCACCAGTCCGCCACTAACCGCTTCTCAATATAAATATTAAGATTAAGTCCGTTCGACTTGCATGTCTTATGTGCGCCGCCAGCGTTTATCCTGAGCCAGGATCAAACTCTCTTGTTATTGTATTTATTTTTTCGTTTCTTTCAAAACTTATTATAAATCTTTTTAGAGTTTAAGCTCATTTTATTTTCTATTATTTTTATGGTAGTAATAGTACTACCGCTTTTGGTTTCTCTAAAGGTTTATTGTTTACTTTTCAATGTACTTTTAATCGTTTTTTGTGTTAACGACTTTTTTATTGTACTATATCTTTATAATTTTGTCAATATTTTTTTTAATTTTTTTAAAGTTTTTTTGTCGAATTTTAAGTGCAAAATAATAAACTAGTAATAGAGTTTTTTTCATATCGATGTCTATAATTTTACTAATTTATATAAAAAAATTATATATTTTTTTGTCTAATGTTTAGTACTTAATTATAATAACATGATGTTCATTTAATGTCAATACTTTTTTTAAAGTTTTTTAATTTTTTTATAAGAGTTTTTTATTGACTTGCTACATGTATTATATTATCACTTTTGATTTAAAAAATCAATACTTTTTCTTTGGTAATTTATACCTATTATATCTCTACTAAAATTACATCATCACCTATGCATTTGATGCTTTGCCAATCTATAACTATGTCATTGTTACCTGCAAACATATTTAATATTTTATTATTTCCTGGAACAATTATTGATGTAATTCTTCCTGTCTCTAAATCTGCACATACATCTTGAACAAACCCGAAGCCTTCTTCCATCATTTATATTTATAACTTCTTTGTGTTTAAAATCTAATCCCTTTTGTCCCATACATACCTCCTTCATATTATATAGTATATTATAAAATATAAAAAAGTTGCTAATTTTTAGCAACCTTATTTATATATTCTTTTTATATGATTAATTGCACTCTTTTCAAGTCTTGATACTTGTGCCTGAGATATTCCTATTTCTTCTGCAACTTCCATTTGAGTCCTTCCTTCAAAAAACCTTTTTGAAACAATCATTTTTTCTTTATCATTTAGTTTCTTCATTGCTTCAGCAATTGTTATACTTTCTGCCCAATGTTCATCTGTATTTTTCTTATCACTTACTTGATCCATAATATATAAATTTTCACTACCATCTCCATATACTGGTTCTTGAAGAGAAATTGGCTCTTGTATAGCATCTAAGCTAAAAGCAATCTCTTCTTTATCTATATTTAATTCTTTTGCTATTTGCTCTATAGTTGGCTCTTTTTGTGTTTCCTTAATTATTCTTTCTTTTATAGTAAGTGCTTTGTAAGCCAAATCTCTTATTGACCTACTTACTCTTATTGGATTATTATCTCTTAGATATCTTCTTATTTCTCCTATAATCATTGGAACAGCATACGTACTAAATTGAACATTTTGTGATAAGTCAAAATTATCTATGGCCTTTATCAAGCCTACACACCCAACTTGAAATAAATCATCTAAATTTTCTCCTCTTCCATAAAATCTTTTAATAACACTTAATACTAATCTTAAATTTCCATTTACAAATTCATCTCTTGCTTCATCATCACCATTTTTTATTTTAACTAGTAATTCATTTTTTTCTTTATTTGATAGAACAGGTAGCTTAGCAGTGTTTACTGATGCAATTTCTACTTTCTTTATCA
>CAQBKK010000088.1 GCA_948760655.1 uncultured Bacilli bacterium
AGACGTCAAACCCACTGATTTGTGTATGTAAAATAAAGTGTGTAATGTCGAAATTTGATAGAGAAATTACTATGTAAAAACTAAAATAATGTTCGTATTTTTAAGCCATAATTAAAACAAATTTCTACAAAATTATATTTTATTTTCAATGTATAAGAATTTTATTATTGGTTATAATAATAAGTTTTTAGATAAGAGATATTTTTATTTCTAAGAGATAAACATCTCTTATCTAATTTTTATTTTATCGCCTAATTATATTATTACTATTTTCTCTAAAATTATACAAATTTTTCATTTTTATTTTGGAGCCTTAGGGCTTGGGACAACGTCCCAATTACATGATATCAATAGGAACTCTATCTCCAAAATTAATCTTAAACTGTGCTATGGTTTGTCCCCAGTTTTGATATGGTGATGTCCATTTCTTGCAAATATCTGTAATGGCTAGATAAATACATTTCAGTAAAGCCTCATCATTTTGAAACACTGTTTTTGTCTTTGTTACTTTTCTAAGCTGTCTATTAAAACCTTCTAAGGTGTTCGTCGTATAAATTAATCTTCTAATCTTATCTTCATAAGCAAAATAGGTAGATAGATTATCCCATTTATTCATCCAAGAATCTAAAACCATCTCATATTGCTTACCCCATTTTTTATACATCTCATTTAATGCTTCCATTGCCAACTCCTCCGACGTTGCTTTATATACCGTTTTTAAATCTGCAATAAACTCTCTTTGATCTTTCGATGCCACATATTTAAAACTATTCCTTATTTGGTGAATAATACATAATTGTATTTTACTTTCTGGAAATACCGTTTGTATTGCTTCTGGAAACCCTTTAAGACCATCTACACAAGTAATTAGAATATCTTGAACTCCTCTGTTTTTTAGCTCAGTACAAACTTTTAACCAGAATTTTGCTCCTTCATTTTCTCCAATCCAGACCCCTAATACATCTTTCATTCCTTCTACCGTAATAGCTAATGCCACATATGCTGCTTTTGTTATAATTCTATTTTCTTGTTTTACTTTGAAATGAACAGCATCTAAGAATACAATGGGATAAACTGGATCTAAATTTCTATTAAACCATTCTTTTCCTTCTATCATTGCCTCATCTGTTATATTCGAAATCGTAGTAGCAGACAGATTTGTTCCATACATTCCCTCTATGTGATTACTAATATCTCTAGTAGACATTCCTTTGGAATACATTGAAGTAATTTGATTTTTAATCCCATCTGACAAAATATCTCTTTTGGGTAAAAAATCTGAATTAAATTCTCCATTTCTGTCTCTTGGGGTATCAATTGAAACGTCGCCATATTCTGTCTTAACATTTTTCTTGTTATATCCATTACGATAATTTTTTTGCGTTGAGGTTTGATTGCTTAAAAATTGATTAAATTCATTTTGTATCATTGCTTCCATAGCATTTTTTATTATTTTTTGAACTAATCCATTTGGTCCTGTGATATCTTCCATTGTTTTACATTTTGATAATTCTTCTTCATAGTTAAAATTTGATAATGTCACTGTAAACAACTCCTTTTTTAAAAAATTATTAGTAATTTCTTCCATTTTATTTACAGTATACCCATTTTTTATTTTTCTAAAAAATTTTAGGGTGTGCAAAATTTGTCGTCTATTTTACACACCCTATTTTACATTCTCTTTTTAACTGTATAGTTATAACCTTTAATAATTCCAATTATTTCATCATTTGGCTTTAGTTCTTGTATTACTTCAAACATAAAAATGTCCTCCTTTCAGGAAAGAGAACATTTTAATTATAGATATGAAAAAACAACCTACATTGTACCCATTTATAATAGAATAATAAGAATATTTCTCCATATT
>CAQBKK010000089.1 GCA_948760655.1 uncultured Bacilli bacterium
GTAAAAACTATGAAGAAAAATTATCCAAAGAATGAGAATTTCAGACTGTTGACAAATAGGTAAAAAAGTTACTTATTTGTCTTTTTTTGAAAAAAATAGTATCAAATTTTAAAAAAATTCCAGTATGCGGTTAGTTTACAATTCACACATAGTGGTGGAGTGCAAACTTTTTCAAATTCATGCACGCATAAAGAAGAGTTAGTTCTCGACCAACTCTAGCTTTTCCTTTGAAGTAGGTTTTTCCAAGACCGTGCTTCATTTTTCCGTCTGCATATAGTCTCTCTATATGTGTAGACCTTTGCTTATATATATTTTTTACATCTTGTCGATATCTATACTCATTTGCCATCTCTTTATATTCCTCCCATACATGTCTTAATATTTGTTTTTCTTTCATTTTAGTACATTTATCTTTTAATGGACAATTAGAACAATCATTCTTGTCAGCTTTATAAATAATGTAACCATCTTTATTGATAGATGTTGGGATGAGATCACACTCATTTGGACAAATATAAATATCATTTGCTTCATCATATGTATATTCGTATTTTTTAAAATATTCTTTCTTAGTCATGGGTCTTTTATATGGTAAGCAAGGAATCATTTCTAAATCTATTATTGTTTTACAAATGTGAGGTGTTATATAAGCAGCATCTCCTGCAAAATACTTTGGCATATTTTCATGAAATCTATTAAGAAATTTATCAAATGCAGAATAAAAGGCAATAGAATCATGCATATTAGAGGGGTTTACATCTACTGTTAATGCATAATTATTTCCATCACAAATTACTGTCGAATTATAAGCAAACATTTTTTCTTTTTCATTCTTATATAACATTCCAGCCTCTGAATCTATGTTACTTACTATAATTTCTTTTTCTCCCAATAATTTTTCTGTAGGAGTTTCTTCATTACATTTTACTATTTTTTTAACTTCTTCTAAATATTCTTCTTCTGTTAAATCTTCTTCTCTTAATCCTTTTAAAGCAATTTCTAATTCTAATTCCTTCTGATATTTTTTTGCTTCAACTTGTACCATTTCTTTATGATTTTTCTTCTTATTTGCATATGCTTTTGTATTGGTTGAATCAATATAGACTGCTGTCATATCTAAGCAATGATGTTCTACTAATAAATCGATTACTTTATCAAAAACTGTTTGTAGTATATCTTTTTCTAACTTACTAAATTTTCTTTTATAATTTTGAGAATAAGTAGAATGGTCCGGTGTTTTTTCATTTAGGTTATATCCAATAAACCATCTATATAAATTATTATATTGTAAATTTTCATAAGTTCTTCTTAAACTATCTTCATGAAAAAGGAACTTTAATATATGAATTTTAAATAAAACAACTGGATCTATACTTGGTCTTCCAAATACAGAGTATTGTTTTTCTACTTCTTCATATATAAAGTTCCAATCAAAATATTTTTCTATTACTCTTAGAAAATGAGTTTGTGGTACTATTTCTTCTAAATTTATTATTTCACTAGAATAATTTCTTTTTGCTCTTTTGGTTAACATTTCAATCACTTACTTTCTTATATCATCCATATCCATTATACCATTTTTTCATAAAAAAAGTAAGGTTTGTAAGCTTTAAATTTTGGATAATATAAGCAACCTTACATTTCTATTATATCACGTTTTTTCATTTTTATAAAAAAAACTGCTAACAAATTTACTTTGTCAACAGTCTGAGAAATCTCTAGATAGATTTCTTTTTTTATAAAAAAATAGTAATTAAAAGAAAAATAAGGTATAATAACATCAAGGAAGTGGTAGTATGACATGTGTCGAACTTGCAAAAAAATTCAAAAAAAAATTTAAAGGAACAATCGCATGGCG
>CAQBKK010000090.1 GCA_948760655.1 uncultured Bacilli bacterium
TTTTACATACTTGTTTTATATGGTTACATACACATTCTTTAGAAGAAATAAAAGAAGTATATGATGATTTAATTGTTCTAAAAAATGAAGATGGAAAAAAAGAAATTGGATTTCAAAAGAAAGAAGTGTCAGAAAAATTTTCTGGTATGGTTAAAAATTATGCCATTGCCTTACAAAAAAATGAAAATAAATATACAATGGAATTTGTAGCTAGCGTAATAAAAAAAGGAGTAGAAAAAGGTTTAATTTCCATGGAAGATTTATATAAGAAAAAAGAGACGTATATTGTAACTATTTTAAAAAAGAATTTTTCTACTTGGGAAATTTTTACTGAAACCAGTACATTGCTAAGAACAGATAAAAAGCCAAATCAATTTTATGTTTCCTTAAATACGAAAAAAAGAAATGTTATTCCTCTTGTGAAAGAGGACGCAATAACAAGAATTACAGAAGTTTCTAATAAAGCAAAAGAAATACAAGAATGTATTCAAAAATTTCAAGATACTTTATATGCTTATATAGAAAAAATAAAAGAAATTTGCTAAAGTTTTTCTTTTAAATAAGAAAATATGTGTTAGAATATACCTTACTTTTAAGGAGGTATTTTTTATGGAACAATTTTTAACACCAAAATTAGAAAAAGAAGTAAGTGAAATTTCTCTAGAATATATTTATGAAAAAGAAAAAAAATCAATAGATATTCCTAACTTTATAGAAAGAGGTTTAAAGGCGAAAGGAAAAATGAAACACATTTACATATTAGCCGGATGGATGGCAGATGGTTTAATACAATATGATGATATGGCTTGGCAGAATTTAAAAAGAAATTATTTGGTGAATGCTTATAGACGGATGGCAGAATTAAAAGATATGATTGTTCATGCTTCTATAGATAAAGAATCACCATTTAATTTATTGTATTGTCCTGAAAAAATGCAAGATTACCAAGTTTTACGGACTCGCCTTTGGTGGGAGTATTTTACAAACTCAAATAAAATTTGCAAAATCGGTCAAGTGAAGTCTGATGATTTCGTATGGTATGATGAGAAAGAGACTTCGGTATTTTTAGAAGAGCAAAAAATCTTAGATGATACTTATATAAGAGTACTTACTAGAAAGTTTTATCCAGAAGAGTATAAATAAAAAGGAATTATAGGAAATATTTTCTATAATTCTTTTTTTGGAAAGAAGTTTTGTCAGATTTTGTCGAAAGTCTTGAAAAGTAAAAAATACACTTTATAATATGACCCCGTTACTGATTTTGGCTATGCCTTATACAAATTTAACTTTTCGGGGGTTTTGATTTTCGAAAGGCGAAAGGCGGTAAGGTCTATGAAACAAGAAATTTATTTTCTTAAAGTAGTGATAATATTGTTAATTGTAGTTATACTACTTTTAACATTAAAAATGACGCTAAATTAGCGTCCTAACAAAACAGGGCGTTACCAAATCAGTAACACTTATATTCAGTATACGAGAAATTATTTTAAAACACAACATTTTTTGTATGTTTCATTCTTTAAAAATTCAAAACTGTAAAAAATAAAGTAATAGAAATAAGTATTCAAAAGATAATTAAAAAGTCTTAATTTCTAATATCAAAGAAAGGATTTATCAGACAGAACGAAAATTAAAAATAGAAAAAATTGTTAGAAAAGCAATCGAGGAAGCTAGAGGAGTAATGCCAGATGATTTGCCAACGGCAGAAAAAGCATAAAACAAATCGAAAAAGAAAAAAACAATTAAAATAAGTTCCCTATTGCAATTTTGCGTCGGGAGGGGGGGGGTATAATAGTTATATATTT
>CAQBKK010000091.1 GCA_948760655.1 uncultured Bacilli bacterium
GATTCAAATACAGGTATTTATGAAAATAACGGAGTATTTATAAAAGTAAATGAATTAAATAAAAGAATAGAACTTTATTATAAAGGCCTAATAAAAATTTATAATATAATAACAAAAGAATACACAATCTATGAAAAAGCTAAAGATGGTAACAAAGAAAATAGTTTTTATATTTCTACAACTAATCCAGATGAAATAATACTTAGAGACTTCAATTTACCAAAAGTAAAAATTTTTAATGATTTTTATATGGTAAATACGCACTACATAAATTACAAGACAATTATATATGATAAAAATTACAATGAAATTATATGTTTAAATGAAAAAATAGATATCATAGAAATTTATCCAAATCTAGCCAATGTTTTAGGAATAGTAGTAAAAGAAGAAGATGCCAATCATTTGTGCTCAGTTTATTTAATAAATGGTAAAATATATTACTTTAATTCCGAAAGAAGAATAAATATGGTTGCAAAAGATGTTGAAAGTAAGATTCCATTTGAAGAAGTTCCAAAAAATAATATAACTGCGATTGAATGTGAATACGGTACAATTTGTTTAGAAGCTAATAGTGAAGCAGAAATAGAATATTTACTAGATAAAATCAATCATGAAGAACTGGAAAGATTATTGAGAAAAACATACAATAACAGCAAGAGATTGCAAAAAGAATATCCAACACTAGTTAAGAGAAAATAAATTTAATTAAAAAGTAGAAATAACTAAATTATTTAACATTACCAGCAAAAAAGTATAAAAATAGAAAGAAAAATAGAACAAAAGTGTTTTATTTTTTTTGAATTTATAGTAAAATAATACATATATTCAAATAAGTGGGGTGAAAAAATGAAATTAAACAAAAATGGATGGGGATTTTTAGAATTTTTCTTTTTTCTAATAGTATTTGTAGTTTGCTTAATCGGAGCATTTCAAGGACTAAAAAAATTAGGAATCATGGATGACAACTATCAATTCATAAACGACACAAACAATACAAGTACAAATAAAGAAAATAAAGAAGAAAAACCAATAATATCATATCCATCACTTGAAGAAAAATTAGTCAAAAGTGCCCAAAAGTATATAGAAGAATACTATGACAACAAGTTAGGATTAGATACTCTAAACATACGCGTAAGCCAATTAAAAAGTAGTGGACATCTAGAAAAATTAGAAGATACAAAAGGAAGAGCATGTTCAGGATATGTATCAGTTTACGTTGATGTTGATGGAAATAACGTATACAAACCATTCTTAAAATGTAAAGAATACACAACAAGTGGCTATGAAGAAAGAAAGGACGACTAATGAGTAATAAACTGATAATAATATGGGGGTCAGTAATAATACTATTAGTAGGAACAATATATTTTATCGGGGTAAAATACGAAGAAGAATTAAAATACATATCAAAAAAAAATGAACTAAAAGAAGTTGTAAAAGAGTACATAAAAGACAATCACTCAAAGCTTCCTATAAAAATTACAACAGAAGAATTAGAAGAACAAGAATACATAGAAGAAATAAAAATGGAAGACAAGATTTGTGCAGCAGACATAAAAGTTTCAAAAAAGTTAATATTCTATGACTATGACATTGAATTCACATGTATAAAAATAGAAGAATAAAAATAAAAAGAACTAAGTAAGAACGAAGACATCTTACTTTTTTCGCTTGAATTAAATTGAAAGTGCCCGAGTATTTACTTTATCTTCCTTTTTAA
>CAQBKK010000092.1 GCA_948760655.1 uncultured Bacilli bacterium
GACATTTAAGAGTGGTAAAAAAAGGAAGCAAAAAAAGTCGAAAAAAGTATTGACTGTCAATAATTTTTGAATACTTCACTAAAAAATAGTTTTATTTTATTAGCAAATATTTCACCTATGTATAATCTTGAGTACATCCGCTCGCCGCGGAGGCAGGCTCAAGATTTATTTTATTGTTTTAAATTTTATTTTTAGTAAATAATATTAGTAGGCGAGAGATTTATAATATGATGCTTTAGCATCTTTTAGATAAAATTCGTTTATTAGTTCAATTAGTACATTTGATAACCATTGATGATATTCTAAAGAATTTTTATCTATTTGGTCTTTAGAAATTAATTCTAAAGGCTGTACATCATAAATTTTATTGTTAGATTTTACACGCATTCCAATCTTTTCACTTATATATATTTGTACTTTTGTTTTGGGTGGTAGGCGTTTATCAATAATTTGAAATTTACTGTTATTTATTGAAAAAATTCCAGCATTATCAATTATTCTTTCAAATCTAACACATAACAGTTCATCTAAATCATATCGCTTTGGCAGTTTTAAAAATACATTTTCTGAGTTTATTGCTTTAACCGAAAATTTAGAATTATATTTTGGAATATATGCAATTAAAAACTTATTGGCTTGCTGTATTGTTTTTATATTATTAATTCTAAATTCGGTGGTTAATCTACTTTGTAATGTTTCCCATAATCTTTCTATTCTACCTTTTGCTTGAGGAGAAGATGCTGGGAACATTTCAATACCAAGTTCTTCAACAATTCTGCCAAATTGGGTAATCCCTTTTGTGCGACCATTTAACTGTTCTTCTATAGTTAGATGGTCGCTAACTTTTTTTGGCGGAAAAAATACACTATATTTATCAGGGTATAAAGATATTGGAATCCCAAAATTTTGTAGAGTTTGTCTTAAAACTTCTAAATAGCCTAATAAACATTCATTCTTGCACATATATAACCCTGTAATTTTTCCAGTAGCATCGTCAATAAATCCATGTAAAGAATAATTTTGACCATCGCCAAACCAATCGAAAGGGGTACCATCTGCTTGAAGCATCATACCTTCACATTCTTTTCTTTTTCTTCTGTGATGTAATTTAGACTTACGGTGTTTTTTTGGACTTTTTATACCAGCATTATGCAATAAGTTATAAAGTGCAGAATAAGAAATATCAATATTTTCACGTTCTTTAAGTAGTTCTTGAAAATGTTTAAAATTAGATATTTCATACTCATAAGAGCTTCTAAGTTCTAATATTTTCTTTTTTGTTTCGTCTGGTATTGTATTTTTAGGCTTTCGTCCACGATTTCCATGTGCAATGGATTTAACGCCATTTTCTTTTACCTCCTTCTTGATTTGTTTTATACGACGTTCAGAAAGACCTAAAGCATTTGCGACTTGTTTTACAGTACATTGTCCATTTATACA
Organism: uncultured Bacilli bacterium; assembly: GCA_948760655.1. Next base: position 1,441 of record CAQBKK010000092.1, read on the forward strand.
TGCTTCAATTAAAGTAGCTCTTTTTAGTTCTTCTTGTTTTAACATTAAATATTCCACCTTCCTATTTTCTCTATTTTTTACAATTTTATACATCTTGGGTGAAATATTCGTTTATAAAGTTCTATAGTGATTTTATCATAAATTAAATACAAAAAAATTATCTAATACTTGACAAATAGTGGTAACATAGTTTAAAATAAATAATGTGCTCACGAGAAGTGCACGTAAGCATGGTGGATGTAGCGTAGTTGGTTAACGCGCCAGTTTG
>CAQBKK010000093.1 GCA_948760655.1 uncultured Bacilli bacterium
ATTGTACATAACTAAATTCAAAATTTTGTACATTTCCCTATTGACATTAACACCAACAAAATAAAAAATGAAAATAGAACAAGTTATGAAACAAAAAGAAAAATGGTTTCTTCGAGAGTATAGAAAAAGTTGTGTAAATAAATCCTTCCGTGATAAAATATAAAAATATCAAGGAGGGATTTTTTCTATGGGAAAAAAAGTAGAAAAAGAAAAAAATGAAATAGTAGAGGAATTTTTTAGAAGGAATGACCCTAAGAATATCAAGTCTATGGGAGATATGTATGTAGCGTGGAAAGATTTCTTTGCCCCAGCTTTTCAGCAACTATTAGATGCAGAATTAGAAATAGATGAAAAATGGAAAAGTAAATATACAGGAGCAATACAAAGTTGGATAGATAATTGGGAAGTACTATCAGTATTCTTTAAATTTTCAGAGGAGATAAGAAGAATAATGTACACAACAAATGCGATAGAAAGTTTAAATAGTACATATAAAAGGATTAATAGAAATAGGAATGTATTTCCAACAGATATGTCATTATTAAAGGTACTGTATTTATCAACATTAAAAGCAGAAAAGAAATGGTCAATGAGAGCAAAAAATTGGGACTTGTGCTTATCACAATTTAAAATAGCATATCCAGAAAGAATATAGGAGGTGCTAGAAAATGAAAAGAATAGAAGCAATATCGTATGCACAAGTAGCATTAAAAGGGTTAAAAGAATTTGGTGTACCAATAACAACTGCAACAATGTATACAGAAATGGAATCATTGATGCAAGAATATACTGGCAGACAAATATTGCAAGAAGTAAAGAAACTCTAAAAAAACAGAAAATTAGAGGATTATTAAGTGAACCCAAAATCCTCTAATTTACACAAGATTTTTAAAACTATTGACAGTATATCTAAACATTTGGTAAAATTTACAAAATGTTAAAATTTAATTATTAAAATTTTGTTATCAATCGGAAGGAAATCCGATTTACACGACTTTTACGATAGTCTTAACATGAGATGATTACAAAATAAATCTAGCTCATGTTTTGTATTTTTTTACTTCCTAAACGGCATATTTATTTATAACTCTCAATATATAATGCCTTTGCAATATAAGGAGAAATTTCGTTAATATTATACCAACCAGAACTTTTATAGTCATTTTCAAGTCCATTTGGATTTGAAAGATAAACCATACCATTTCCATCACTAGCAAGTAATACCATATAATGAGAAGTAGTAGTGAAGCGGTTTTCAGTTGGTTTATTCCATACACAAATTAAAACTGGTCTATTAGTTTTTAGATGTTTTTCGATTGCTTCATTTGATAAATGAACAGTATCATAATAAAAATCCGAATTTTTAATTCCATAAGTATAAGATAATTCTTTTGAAATCTTATCAGAGGCTAAAACAGGATAATATTTCTCTCTAAGATTTTCAGGAGTATAGTCTTTCTTATATCCACTTAAAATAATTGATAATGCTGTAATTCCGCAACCATTATCTGACATTGTTCCACTCCAATAATCATTATTACTCCAGGAATAATTACCATTCTGCTTGTATTCTTTATAAGTTTTTTGATTATTAGTTTCTGTTGTGAAAGTAGTAAAATAACCATCCTGATTTTCAATATTTTTTTGTCCAACTCCAGAATACTTATTATTATAGTCCTGTTTAATAATTTCA
>CAQBKK010000094.1 GCA_948760655.1 uncultured Bacilli bacterium
GTTTTGGGCAACGGCACCAATTTTGGGGTCGTTAAAATTTTGCTTGTTAATTGAATTGAGTTGTGTTAAGTTTTCTTTAGTCATCTTACTATCTCCTTCATAGTATTTTGATTAGGCTCTTATTAGTGTTGCCGCACTAATTTGAGCCGTTTTTTTTGTTGTTTTCCTGTTCCCAGTCAGGGTATAGTTTATCAAGCATACTTAAAAATAATTGCTTTATTGTTTTTCTTTCTTTTGTGGCAATATTTTTAATAGCTTCATGTTCTTTTTCGGTAACAGGAAAGTTAATTTGTTTCCTTTCCATTTAACCTCCTTAAAAACTTTACTAAACTAGTTATAAATAGTTTGTCAAGAAAAATTAAAAATTTTTTTCACGCTACTTGAGAATATAAATTTTTAATGTTATCGATTTTCTTATATAATAAGGAGGTAGTTATGGCAAAAAGCTCTTTTACGTCCATTATACGTACTGTTAATAGAGCTCGGAAAGAAGCGGAGAGGGAAGAAAAAGCAAGGCTTCGTCAACTTATAAAAGAAGAGAAGCAAAAACAAGCTGCTATGCTCCGTGCTACAAAAGAAAGAGAACAAGAAGAAAAATTACAAGAGCGAGAAGCGGCAAGAGCGTATAAACAAGAAGAGAAAAATTTTATAGAATATGGTATAGTTTCTCTGAAAAACAGAGAAAAAATAAGACAAGAACTAGTCGATAAAGTTTTTAAATCAATTTATAAATAATTTTTGAAGGAATATATATGGAAGGCATCTTGGGATTAGCTATTCTTATAGCAATAATTGTCGGTTTTGTTTTATTGGTGCAGAAAATTTATAGAAGAGCCACAGGGAATAAACATCTTGCAGAAATTAAAGTACTTGAAGAACGTAAAACTTCACTAAAAAATGATATACTTTCCAATGAAAAAGAGTTGGAAGATTTAAAAACAGCTTATTTGAAATTAGATGCTGAAACTAAAGAATTGCAAGAATTGAAAGCAAAAACTAATGAACTTGAAATAAATTTTCAAGAAAATGAAGCAAAAAATATTCAAGCAAAACAAGAATATGCTGATACGATTGAACTTATCAATTCCATTGCCGAAAAAAAGATTGTTGCAGATAAAACAATTGCCAGTTTACAATCAAAAATAGATTTATATTCACGGTTGGATGATTTTGTTGGGTATGGTTTTTATGATACACCGGATTATCTTTATGAGACATCTGAACGTTTTGCCATTGAAATAAAAGCAGTTCGCGATAAGCAAAAAGAACTTATTAAAGATGATGATGTTATTGTGCAAACAGGCAAGAATAATTTTAATATCAATTTATCATTCATTGAAAAAATATTACAAGCACAAAAAAAACTTCTTATAAGGACGTTTAATATTGAATGTGATTTTCTTATTGAAAAGGTAAATCCTGCCAATTTTGAACGTACTCTAAATAGAATTACTTCGCTTGCTTCTGAACTTGAAAAACTTTCTGCCGATTTGCGTTACGGTTTTAATCAAGCATATATTGAGTTAAAACTGGAAGAATGTAAATTACAATTTCAATTTCAGCTCAAAAAGAAAGAAGAACAGGAAGAGCAACGGCTTATCAAAGAACAAATGCGGGAAGAAGAAAAAGCCCGCCGTGAATATGAAGCTCAAATGGCTCAAGCTGAAAAAGAAGAAA
>CAQBKK010000095.1 GCA_948760655.1 uncultured Bacilli bacterium
AAAGAAGAAAAAACATTTTTAGAAGAACAAAAAATAGAGGTATATGAGGACAAATTATCTTTAAAATTACCTATTAAATATCATATTAACGTAAAAGATACGTATGTATTTAACTCTATAAAATATCTAAATCATTTAAAAGAGATTTTAGCTTCAAAACCTATTTATGAAAATACAAAAGTTATAAAAATAACTCTTAAAAAAAAGAAGTATATATGTTTTACAGAGTATGGAAAAATTACTGCTAAGAAAGTAATAGTAGCATGTCACTATCCTTTTTTTACCATCCCTTTTTTACTTCCTTTAAAATCTCATATTGAAAAATCTTACTTAATTGCTTGCAAATGTGAGAAAAATGAAAAATATTCTTGTATTAATATAGAACATCCATCTCTCTCTGTTCGTTTTTATAGTGATTTAAAAAATAATTATAAAATTCATTTAGCTTCTTCGCACAATACCTGTACAAAACAAAACGATAAAAAAGATTTTTTACATGTGCAAAGGGTATTTCAAATAAAAGAAGAAGATATTGTTTCTTCGTGGTCGAATATGGATATTATAACAGATGATAAATTGCCATATATTGGGAAAATAAAGAAGGGACTATATTTAGCAACAGGATTTAATACATGGGGAATGACCAATGGTATTTTAGCTGGAAAAATACTTTCAGATGCCATGAAAGGAAATAAAAATAAATATGAAAAATTATTCTCTCCCCATCGTTGTAACTTCTATAAAATAAAAAGATCTTTTATGAATATAGGAAGTAATCTAATTTCTTTTATAGGAAGCAAATGGCAAAAGAAAAAATGGTATCCAAATGCATTACAATTTACAAAAATAAATGGAAAAAAAGTAGCTATCTATATAGATGAACAAAAGAAGAAACACATAGTTTATACTACTTGTCCACATTTAGGCTGTAGCCTTATCTTCAATGAAACAGAAAAAACTTGGGATTGTCCTTGTCATAGTTCACGTTTTGATATAGATGGAAAATGTATAAAAGGACCAAGTTTATATGATATTTCCTATAAAAAATGATTATTCCTTTATTAAATTTAATTTTCTTATTTTTTCTTGTAAGTTTTGGTAACCATCTTTCATAAAAGTAATGCCATGATTATATAAATTCTGTTCAATATTATTTGATTTATTATAACGAATCTGTTCAAACTTTAGAAAAGCAAACTCTAAATCAGAATCAGCGATTTTTTCTAAATCTGAATTAACCAAAAAAGAAAGTGCATAAGTTACTAAATCAGATGTTTCTTCTTGTAAATATAAAGATAAGCTATCTTCATCTATTTTCATTTGAAACGGTGCGACTATATTTTCTAAATGAATAGCTTTTTTATTTTGATAAAGAAATACACTTATGGATTGAATATAAAAACTAATTACAATATCTAAAAATGTAATAAATTCATAATATTCTATTATTTCTAAAGTTTTGGGTGAAACAATCTTTTTTTCTTTTAAAAAGATTCGAGAAAGATAATCGAACCAGTATCCTTCTAATTCAAAAAGAAATTTATGATTATTGTATCTAGATACAGCTGTGTCTGAAGCCATATAAATACCATGAGCTAATTCATGATTTAAAGTACAAAAGTC
>CAQBKK010000096.1 GCA_948760655.1 uncultured Bacilli bacterium
GCCATATGTTTAATAAAAAAGAAAATTAAGTTACTATTCACTAAAATTACAATTTTATAAGGAGTTAAAAGTGGATAGAGATATTGATATAACAGAACAATTAAAGAATTTAATTAAAGATTATGAGTTTAATGTAGAAACATTATCTAAATATTTAGAATTAGATAAGAATCAGATAAATCAATTAGTTGATGGAAATATAAGTTTTTTACCAAACGATAATGAATATAGATTTAATCTATTTAATAAAATAAGTTTTCTTTATTGTAGTGCCATAGATGAAAAAGATGTTAAATTAGATGCTTTCCTAAAAGTATTATTGTCTTATCATAATATATCAAAAAAGACAATTTCAAAAATGTCAGGAGTAGATATAAAAGAAATAGACAAATTTCTATCATCAAAGAAAAGTAAAATTTCTGTTGAAGATAAATACAAACTTGCTATAACAACTATGTCTTTGAGATTTTTTCTTAAAGATGTTGAAAAATAAAATTACAAGTTATCGAGATAAGGTAAATATAAAAAATAGTTAGAAGTTGATTAACATCAGCTTCTTTTTTATTGCCTAAAATGAAAGGAAGTGATAATTTGCAAAGAGCAGATATAACAGAAAAAATAGGAAAATTAAATATAAAAATTGCTAAAGCAAACAAAGAGCTAGAAGAATTGGAACTAAAATATAAAAAGAAGAAATTAGAAATAAGGAAATATAAAAACGAATCAGCAGGATTACAATTAGAATTACAAGAATTAGAGCTTGAAAATTGTAAAGAAATTCAAGAGCAAAAGAAAATAAAGCGAATTGAAAAAGAAACAATGAAAAAATATACAGATTTTAATAATGAATATTATTCACAAGAAAAAAGTTATTATAATTCGGAAAATTCATATAAAAGTTATATGGAAAAAAATATATTGCCTTATAATGACTAGAAAGGAGAAATGTGTATGAGCTATGATGATTTAAAAGAAATGCTAATGAAAAAAATTGACCAAGAATTATTTAATTATAAACAAAATCTAATAAAAAACTATACACCAGAAGAAATTATACAAGAGGCTTATGAGATAAATTTTAAAGAACAGATAAGAGATATTATTGATAGTTCAATGCTAGGTAGACAAGAAATAAAAGTGTTGCTAAAAACAGATAATGTTGTAGGCAAATTATATGATTATTGGACACATTCAGACGGCAATATATGGGATTTATTAGAAGATAAAGTAAATGAAAAAATAGAAAAAATGACAATGGAGTATGACAAGCAAAAAAGACAAGAGAAAGCGAGGTAAAAAATATGCAGAAAACTTATAAAATTGAAATTGAAGAAACTTTACAGAGAATTGTAGATATACAAGCTAATTCATTAGATGAGGCAATAGATATTGCACAAAATAGATATTCAAATCAAGAGTATGTTTTAGATTATGAAGATTATAAAGGCGTTGAATATAGAGAGTATAAAGATGAAGTTATAAAAGAAAAAAAGCATAAGGAAAGGGAAAGGTAGGTGTAAGATATGCCATACATTGCACCAGAAATAGTTGCACAAGCAAGACAAGTGGATCTACTTACTTATTTAA
>CAQBKK010000097.1 GCA_948760655.1 uncultured Bacilli bacterium
TCTTACCAAAAAAGAGGTATTTTTTTCCAAAGACACAAACTATTTTACACTACCTAATTTGGTACAGTATTATTCCCTATCAACACAAATAAATATGCTTTATATTTCATAATATGTATTTGTCGCTCTTATCTTCATGTTTATATAATTACTCTGTTTCTCGCTATTACTTCTATAAGGACGGCAACTAAGAATAAACTTAATATCTCTTGATGTTAAATTTTCAATCGTTGCAAAGTCAAGATTTGCTTCTAACATGTTTGAAATAGCATATTTTATCATTCCTAAATGAGTAAACCGTTTAAGAACAATTTCATTACAGTTATATTGTTCAGCATATAAATCTTTTATTCTTGTCAAAACGTCCTTTAAAAAAGAGCTTGCTATTGGCGTATCATTTTTCCTTTTTTCTTTAGTAAAAAAAATCAATTCATCATTATCAAGACTATTCTGAGATATATGTTTATTCATATTCTTAAAAATACTATATGGCAATTCAAGAATAATATAATCCTTTTTATCCTTACTTAAAATCTTTAAAGTTCTTTTTTCTAAATCAACATCTCTTGCATGTATATTCCTAATTGTTGAGAATGATAAGCCATATAAAAAAGTTAATTGAATAATTATATAACTTTGAAGCTGTTTGTCACTAAGCGAATTTACACTTTCGAAATACTTTTTAACAAAATCATACTCTTCCCTTTGAATTGCAGGAAATTCCTCTGCTTCTAAAAGTACATAACCTTTTTTCTCTAATCTCATTCGTATATCAGCTACTAATTCCTCTGTCGCTAGTAAATATGTATGTACAGACATCATACGAAATTTATTCTTTAAAACCAACTCATAAAATTTTCCAAATGCAATAAGAAAATCATTAATAGAATTACATCTCTTAGTTTTACTATCGTCATAAACGCCTCTTGTTTTAGCTGTTTCTACATAAAAAATGGTTGCTTCGATTAAATACTCACGATTGAAAACACTTTGAAAAAATTGTTCTTCACGTCCAATATAATTTATTTCTTGTAAATTTTCCCGAATAAAGGGGATAAAATAATTCTTAATTTTAGGTATGCAAAAATTATATTGTCCATTCGGATCATCTTTATCTACATTTTTCAAATCTTCCTTTTTAATTTTTTCTTCAAATTCATCCAGTAATTCTTGTAGCTTATCCATTAGATAGCCTCCTACTATTTTATTTGAGATAATTGTATCATAAAACAAGTGATATTCAACAAATTTTGTCATAAAAAAGAATTTGTATATTTAATAAATTCGCGGGATTGAGTACTCAATCCCTATGCTTGCTATTCCGCTATTCTAAATTTTTTATAAAATTTCCCGGAAACTTTGCCATTTTTTACCTCCCGTGCGTAGTAAGTAGTAGAGGGGGCTTTTACGCTATTCCCGTATAGTGTACTTGCCGCTTCTCATAAAATTTAGGGAAACCGTCAAAGGAGAAAGTCTATGCCAAAAACGAATAATTCTCCTACACCCGATACCCAAATACACATGGAAAATCTTTCCATAGATAAAATGAGGCTGACCGTTACCAACATCTACCCCGCCTTTCAG
>CAQBKK010000098.1 GCA_948760655.1 uncultured Bacilli bacterium
CCATCGTGTCTACCAATTCCACCATACAAGCAAAATATAATTTTATTAAACCAAAAAAAAAGAACTTTTTCAAGTCTTTTTATTTGTTTAAGTTCCGGCAAAATTTTAAACCCCATCTAAAAAGGAGAAAAGTTGCAACTGCTTTTCTTTTTCTTTTGGTCTAAAAATATGAGCCAGACCTACTTTTAATAGCGATAAAAGAAAATAAACACCATTTGAAACACGATAATATTTAAAGTACACTTTTTCTTTTATTGGTTTTGAACATTCTATTATTGTTCTTGCTAAATTTGTTTCTTTCTCACAAAGACTAGCTATAGCACTAATTGTCATCGTTAAAAGAGTATTTAAAGCATTTATACTCTTCATACTTCTTACTCGAAACTTTTCAAATCCATATTCTTGTTTCTTAAATTTAAAATATTCTTCTATTCTCCATCTTTTGAAATAAGAAGAAACTACTTTTATTACATCTTTTTTACAGGTTAATTCTCTATTGGTATAAAATATAGCTGTTTCTCCTTTAAAATAAACAAAAACAACATAAATTTCTTCTTTCATTCCATTTAATCTTACTTTAAAATAAGATGCTTTTCGATTGACCACTTTATTTTTTAAATGCACTTTTATATTGATTTTTCCTTTGTACTTTTCTGCAAATTCATTCACTTTATATTTATGCTCTTTGTAATATAAATTTCGATTCTTTTTTCCACGAATGATAAATCGCCATTTCTTATTTAAAAAATATTCGAATCTTTTCTTATCGTCATATGCTCTATCCATTACACAAGTCCCTACTGCTTCGAACGATTCATATACACTATCTAATGCTTTATCTGTTTCCTCGTTATCACTTATATATGCACTCGAGATATTTGAGAATATTTGAGAATATACACTTATAGGGGTAATACTATCTTCTAATAATGCTGTTATTTCTGTTACTGGATATCCTTTTTCAATATTTCCATCTTTACTTGAACCATCTTTTACCATTCCTAAATCTTCAAAATGAGTTCCATAAGGCTTTATTACATCTGAATTATCTAAATGAAATAAAGTGTTTTCATTTATAAATGGTTTTAGAGTTTCTCTATATTTTTTCCATAAATCTTCACAATCTAGTACATTTAAATTTTCATACAAACGATTTGCTGTTTCTTTTACAGATATTTCTTCTTTTAAACTACGTGCTATGTTAGTAATATGAATGGATTTGCTACTTGCAATTCCAAAAATCATTTCACATATGAACTTTATTTTGGGTTTATGAATTTTTTTTGCTATTTTTAATCCAAAATCTAGCAAAAGTTCTTTCATTTGATTGGATTCTTTTATATAATTATTCATGTGATCACACCTTTGTTTTTTTATTTTTTCCAATTTAATTATAACAAGTGTAATCACATAGAAAAAGTCCTTTATTGGACTTTTTTTGTGGATTATTTTAATTATATTTTTCTTTTTGTGAATAACTACTTTGGAAGATTTGTTTTTCTTCTATTTCTTTATTTACTTAACTTTATTTCTTTCCTTTTCTGATTTTTGCCGGAACTTAAA
>CAQBKK010000099.1 GCA_948760655.1 uncultured Bacilli bacterium
GGTTCTATAATAAATGTTGGGGTGTAAAAAAAAATTTTACACTTCAGCATTATTTTTTAGCAAAAAAATTGCAATTAAATACAGCTTGCTATAAAATAATGGCGATGAAACCAATTTAAAGGAGCTGATTTAATTGCATAAAAAGAATATCATTAATTTGTTAGGATTTCAAGAGAATTTAGTTAAAAAGATTAAAAGAGATGAAAATTCTATTAATATTTGGATAGAAACTAAACCTAAACTACATATTTGTCCTTCTTGTAATCACTACACTAAACATATTCATGATTACAAAACTCAAAAAATTCAACATATTAATATTGGGCAATCTACTTCGTATCTTCTCTTGAAAAAACGTAGATATGTGTGCCATCACTGTGGTAAAAAATTTTATGAACATTATGATTTCTTACAAAAATATTTTAGAAAATCAAATCTTGTATTTGATAACGTATGTAATGATTTAAAGAAATTAAAAAATTTCAGAACTATTGCTCAAGATAATAATATTTCTATTCCTACTGTTATTAAGTATATGCATTACGCTTTTTTTCTTTCTGGTAAATCCAATATTATTCTTCCAGAGAGAATTGGCATTGATGAGTTTAAAGGTAACTGCAACAATTCTAAATACCTATTTCATATATTTGATTTGGATACTCATAAAACTATTGATATACTTCAATCTAGAACTTATGATTTTCTAGAACAATATTTTTCTAAATTCTCTTTAGAAGAAAGATGTAATGTTAAAGTAGTTTCTATGGACCTTTATTCTCCTTTTAAACGTGTAATTAAAGACAAATTCTATCATGCTTCTATTGTTGCTGATACTTTCCATTTTACTAGAATTGTTATGAACTCTTTGGATGAGTTAAGACTTAATCTTTGGAGAAATACTAAAGGTAAGGAAAAATTATATTTTAAATATTTAAAGCATTCCTTAATGAAAGATATCTCACATGCTACACAAAAAGATAGTGACAAGTTACTATACGCTTTTAAATTTAGTCCTATACTTAAGTATGCATACAAACTTAAACAAGAATTTTTGGATATCAAAAGTAAATCTACATTTGAAGAAAAAGAAAGGGCTTTTAGAAAATGGCTAGATGATGCAGAATCTTCTACTATTGAAGAGTTCAAATCACCTGTTAAAACATTACGACAATGGCATGAATATATTTCTAATTCTTTTAAGTTCAATATTTCAAATGGACCTGTTGAAGGAAAGAATAATTTAATTAAAACTTTAAAAAGAATTTCTTTTGGCTTTAGAAATTTAAATAATTTTAAAGCTAGAATATTGCTTTGTGAACTTTAAAATTTAATATTATACACACTTTTTTAGCTAAATTTAGTTTAGCTCTTTTGTCGTTTCTAATTTACTTATTATTTTTACTTTTTAGATACAAAAAGTGAGATGACATTAATTCATCTCACTTTCGGCTTCTTTGTAATTAATTTTGGGATATTTTCACCCCAACTATTGACATAGAGCC